>CAIZGQ010000341.1 GCA_903932565.1 uncultured Hyphomicrobiales bacterium | reverse complement strand
GTGCAGTCTCCCCCTGCGCAGGCGGAGATGGAACTTGCCTGGGTTCTGAATGGCGGCATTTTTTATTATGGCGTGCGCAAGCACATCTATGACTGGCCCGTGATGGAGCAGAAATCACGTTTCATCGCCAATGCGCTAGACGTGTTTCTCGAAGGTCTTGCGCATGTGTTTGGCACGGCAGTGCGCGCCCAACACATGACGCCGCGTCTGCCGATCCCATCGAGACCGGCAGAGCGCTTGAAGTAACTCAGATTTTACAGCGTCAGACCTTGAGACCAAACGCGCGAACCGCATTGCCGCCGCAGAGCGCGCTGAGCGTGCCGTCGTCCATATCGTGCAGACCGGCGATGTGGCCCACGGGGTCATATTCACCCATGTCGAAGGGATAATCCGTTCCCATCAGGATGCGGTCGGGACCAAACACGTCGAGCAAATAGGCGAGCTGGTGCGAGCTGAACACCACCGTGTCGAGATAGACCTGACGCAGATAAGTCGTCGGCGGCAACGGCAGATCACCGTGTGAATCATCGCGTGCACCCCAGGCATGATCAATACGGCCTGAATAGGCTGGCAGATATCCACCACCATGCACGGCCATCAGCTTCAAATCGGGGAAGCGCGCAAGCGTGCCACTGAAGATGAGGTTGTGCAGCGCGACCGAAGTGTCGAGCGGGTTGCCGATCACATTGTTGAAATAGCGATGCGTGAAACGCTGGCCTTGCGTGAAGCCGTTGGGATGCATCATCACGAAGGCACCGAGCTCTTCGGCCTTGGCAAAGAACGGACGGAAGCGCTCGTCTGACAGTTCTTCGCCATTCACGTTGGTGATGATCTGCACGCCCTTGAGGCCCATGGCCATGATGGAGGCAAGCTCCTCAACAGCCTTCATCGGCTCCTGCAATGTCACCGTGCCAAGACCGGCAAAACGGTCGGGCTTGCGCGCGACATAAGCCGCGATGCCTTCGTTGACGAGTTCGTGGGCCTTGATCGCGATCTTCGTGTCGATGCCGTAGTAGCACTGGTTGGGTGCCGGTGCGACGACCTGAATATCAATCGCCATCTTGTCGAGATCCTGCAGACGACCATCAATGTCGGCATACATGATGGCGGCGCGATCCTTGTCCTGGATCAGGTTGATCTCGCGTGTCTCTTCATCGCTGAAAAAGGCCAGTGGAATCTTGCTAAAATCCATGTGCGGGCCAGCGTGCGCCGCAGCGGCGGGCACCACGATATGGGCATGGGAATCAACCGTCGGCGTGGATGGGCGACGGGCCCGGCCATAGGCAGAATGGGTGCGGGCCGCCGTGAGGCCGTAGCGATTTTTAGAACCAATCATGGGATGTGAACTCCGTTTGAGCTGCGTGGCGTGAACATGGATCAAGTCGATAAAGGAAAGGTCAGACAGTCTCAACCCGTCCCGAGAGAGCGGAACGCGTAATCGCCGCAAAGGTGCGAACATTGGCGCGCATTTCATCAACGCTCACCGGATATGTGCCCTTCCCGCTTGCGGCTTTTGCAAAGCTCTCAAGGTTGTCGAGCACAGCCTGATGTGGCGGGTAAAAGGATTTCACAGGCGCCGCGCCGCGAAGGACGCTTGTCACGTCCCAGCCGGTTGGTTGTTCAGGATGCGTGCGATCGCGAATTTCCATCCAGCCTTGCGAGCCATAAACCGCGAGGCGTCCATCAAATGGCGTGGTCAGAATAGCTGTGAGCAACGCGGTGCAGCCATTGGGAAAGCCCAGCGTGATCGCCAGCGTATCGCCATTGCCAAATTGCGTGGCGCGCGTGGCAAGCCGCGCCCAGACTTCGTTCGGTGCGCCAAACAACGCAATCGACAAATCGACAAGATGAATGCCGGTCGCCGACAAGGGACCAACCGGCGCATCCTTGGCGCTCAACCGCCAATTGTCGGCTGGCAGATTGAGGAACTTGTCCTGACTGAAGTTTCCTTCAATTAGAAGCGGCACGCCAAACTCGCCTGACGCGAAGCGCTTTCGCAGTTCCAGCGTGGCGGGCTCAAACCGCCGCTCGTGCCCGATGCCAAGCTGCACGCCCGCTGCCCTGACGGCCGCAAACGCACCCTCCGCCTCATCCGCATCGGTACACAAAGGTTTCTCGCAGAACACATGCTTGCCGGCGGCTGCCGCAGCCTTGATCTGAGCTGCGTGCTGCTGGTGCGGCGTGCAGAGAATGACAGCCTGCACGTCGGGATGTGCAAGTGCCTCCTCAAATGTTGCCACTGTTGCAATGCCGAGTGCCGCAATCGCCGCGCGAGCGTTGTCTTGCGGATCAACGCCGAGCACCGGCCGGATGATTGTGCTCTGGGCCATCGCCTGGCACAAGGTCTTGCCCCACCATCCCAATCCAATGACGGCAACATT
>CAIZGQ010000340.1 GCA_903932565.1 uncultured Hyphomicrobiales bacterium | reverse complement strand
CTGAATATTTTCTCTTATAACTTCTAGTGCTGCCTTGAACTGACGGACCCCATTATCAGCTTCACGCTTAGCTTTTTCGACAGAATCCTTGATGAGATCTACAGCTTCAGCTTGGCTGTGCCTGTCCCCACTCACTCGGTCGCGCCTTGCAGATCGACACGAGCTTTTTGCGCGGATTCTTCATCGGCTATCTTTTTATCCGCCTGTTCTACCATTTCACGCGTGATCATAGCGTTCTCAATATGGGTGTTTCCATAAACGAAGCTAAGACGCTGCTCACGCAATTGACCCTCTGTCATTCGCACCATTCGGGCCTTGGCGATCAGGGCGTCGAGAGCTGCAATTGTCATTGACTTTTGTCCATGCGATTCAATTTGAGGCATCCGATAATATTACATGGCTTGTAGTTATCAAGGTGTTATATTCCGAGCACACCAATCCAACAACAAGATGAGCGGCTCGGGACGCAAGCCATTTAAAGGATTAAGACGGGCATTCCGGTAACGGCCCACCCCCGCACCTTGACCGCTTGTGCCCGAGACCCCTAAGTCAGCGCGCCAGCCGGCCGGACGGCCGCGATCTTAACGATCGAGGAAAGTCCGGGCTCCATGGAGACACGGTGCCGGATAACGTCCGGCGAGGGAAACCTTAGGGAAAGCGCCACAGAAAGGAAACCGCCCGCGTCCGCGCAGGTAAGGGTGAAAGGGTGCGGTAAGAGCGCACCGCACGATTGGTAACAGTCGTGGCATGGCAAGCCCCACCGGGAGCAAAACCGAATAGGGATGACAGGGACCGGGCAACCGGTCCGGGCCCGTCTCCGGGTTGTCATCCGGGTTGGTTGCTCGAGGCGGCCGGCAACGGTCGTCCCAGAGGAATGGCCGTCACGTGCGGGGAAACCCGCGCCCTACAGAACCCGGCTTACAGGCCGGCTGGCACCCAGCGCTTTGCGACGCATCGTCCTTAATCGGATTTAATATTGTTCGGGTGTTTGTAACCAACGGTTCACGACATTCCCGATTGGAGGGGCTAAATCCTTCAGCGCGTTCGATTCCCGGGATCCCTGCTCCGGCTTGGTAACCTTCTGGTCATCATTTGAGCCCGAATGATAGATCAACGGTCACAAGGACGTTTGAGGGCTCACGGCGTTGGCAGCATGGCAGGACACAGCACGAAGCGTGCTCAACGGCAGCCTCACCAGTTTCGGCGGGCATGACATCCCCGCTGATGCGGCACCGCGATTCCGCGCCCAGCAGATCGATAATGTTTCGCGTTACACATCAAGTCTGATGTACGGCAACATTTGCGCTGCCGTTTTCGTTGCAGTTGCATCCATGGAGACGGATGCGGCCCGCGCGGCCCCCCTTTGGGCCTTTCTCATCATCAGTTTCTGCGTGTTCATCTTGCTGCGACGCCGCACGCGCACCGATCCCGCTCGACAAACCCGGTCCACGATCTCGATCCGCAAGGCCACCTATCATTCCTTGGTGATGGGTCTTTTGTGGGGACTTCCTGCAGCGGTCTTCTTCGTCGATCTGGGTCGAGACCTGCAATTGATTGTGGTGGTGATGATGATCACCATCCTTTGCACCGGAGCCTTTGCCCTCGCAGCCATCCCCCTGGCAGCGTTCGCCTTTATCATTCCCGTCTTCGCGGGCGCTGCCTCTGGCCTCCTGCAAGCGGCCGAACCCGTGTATATTGCCGTGGCCGCGCTGCTTGGCCTCTACACGGTGGCTTTGTTGCGTGCCATTTCGGCCCATGCCAACGATCTCAGCGATCAGTTCCTGCGCAAGATTGTGGCTGAACGGGCCACCAATTCCGACGGGCTGACACATCTGCCAAATGCAATTGCGTTTCGCACAGCTGTGGATCATGCCCTGCAACGCACCCATCGCTACGGCGAGACGTTCGCGCTGTTCATGTTTGAAGTGAACACGCTGGGCTGGACCAAATCCGACCCGCAAAGTGCGCTACGCGATGACCTGCTTATCAAAGCCGCCGCGCGCCTGCGGGCCTGCACACGCGACACCGACGTTCTGGCGCGCCTGGACGGCGACCGGTTTGGCCTCATCGCCGGACAAATCGAAACCGCAGAACAGGCCGTGTTTCTGGCCGAACGCGTGACGCGCGCCTTCTCAAGCCCCTTCGCGCTATTTGGCCGTGAGGTGCG
>CAIZGQ010000339.1 GCA_903932565.1 uncultured Hyphomicrobiales bacterium | reverse complement strand
TCAATCGTCAGTCGCAGTTCACGGCGACCGTCTATGATCTGCTGTCAGCCTATGCGCAGCAGCGCCAGAAGCAGGCGCTTTCGCGTGTCACCCTGCGCCAGCGCGTTGTGTGGTCATTGGCAGAGGCCCGCGGCGCTTTGGAGCGCCTGTCCGGGATGGCAATGGAATGGACGACGATGGATTCCTACCTCATCGCCTATTGCCTGACGCCGGAATTGCGGCGGACGGTTCGGGCCTCGACCTTTTCGGCGTCGCTTGAAATGGTGCGTGAGGGAAAGCTCGATCTGCGTCAGGACCGGCCGTTCTCGCCGATCTGGGTGCGGGGCAAGAAAGCCGAAGGTCAGGCCGCCTGAGCGCGGTTGTGACCATGGTTGTATAACAGTGTGAGGACGTGTTTTGGCTGAAGTTGCGCGATTGTTTCCAGCCCATGCGGGTGACGATCACATCCCCGCCGTCGAAATGATGTCGGACTCGATCCGCATTGCGGAAGCCCTGTTGTTTGCAGCAACGGAGCCGCTGGAGGAACGCCAGATCGCCGACCGACTGCCCGATGGCGTGGCCGTGACCGACGTGCTGGAAGCGCTGCGGCGACATTATTCCGGGCGCGGCATCAATCTGGTGCGAGTCGCCCGCAAATGGATGTTCCGCACGGCTGCTGATCTTGGCTGGCTGCTGTCGCGCGAGAGCACAGAGCAAAAGAAACTGTCGCGCCCGGCACTCGAAACCCTTGCGATCATTGCCTATCACCAGCCCGCAACACGCGCTGAGGTTGAAGATATCCGTGGCGTCGCCCTGTCGCGCGGGACACTTGATCTCTTGCTTGAGACGGGCTGGGTGCGCCTGCGCGGGCGTCGCAAGGCCCCGGGCCGCCCCGTCACTTATGGCACCACGGAAGCTTTTCTGCTGCACTTCGGGCTGGAGACGATTTCCGATCTGCCGGGTCTCGACGAACTGAAAGCCGCTGGCTTGTTTGACGGGCGGTTGCCGCAGGGGTTTGGCATTCCCTCGCCGCGCGACGATGCCGATCTCACGGACGACGAAGATCCTCTGGAGGAGGGCGACCTGTTTGGGGAAGCTCACATTCTGGAGGCCGCCGACGAAATGGTCGAAGAGGGCGAGGATGTGGCGTCTGACGCCTCTCTATCGTTCCAGCAGGATGGTGTTGAGGCAATTGACCTGACCCACAACCCGGCCGTTCGCCCTGGCGCTTGTCCGCCGACCTCCAGCGCTCACGATGACGACGCGGACGACGCCGACGAGTGAGGCTCGCAAGCGTTTGGCGACACCGACGTTCGAGACATTGATCTCAGCGACATTGACGATGTGGCCCCAATCGGGCGCAGTCATCCTTGTTTTTGCGCGGACTGAGGACTAGGTTCGCCATCAACGGCAATCACGCATCAAACCCCGACGCGCAAGCGTTGTGAGGCGGAGAACACGATCATGGGAAGCTTCTCGATCTGGCACTGGCTCATCGTGGGAGCTGTGGCACTGCTTCTGTTTGGTGGCAAAGGCAAGATTTCCGACATCATGGGCGATGTCGCCAAGGGCATCAAATCCTTCAAGAAGGGGATGCAGGACGAGGACAATGTGGCCGCCACGCCGCCAGCCCCCGTCGCACCGGTCAAGACTCTGGATAATGGTACGCCGGTCCAGGCTCCGTCCGAGACCCATAAGGTCGGCTGATACGATCTGGGCGAAGCTGCTCCGCTCGCCTGATCCTCAGATACGGCCACCCAACAAGGTGTCTCTGGTACATGTTCGATTTCGACGCTGGCAAGCTGCTCGTCATCGGGATCGTGGCGCTTGTCGTCATTGGTCCGAAGGAATTGCCGCGCGTGTTGCGGCAAGTCGGGCAGATGGTGACAAAACTGCGCCGCATGGCGGGCGAGTTTCAATCTCAGTTCATGGACGCAATGCGCGAAGCTGATTTGGAGGACGCGCACAAATCCGTCACGAGCGCGATCGATAGCGCCAAGGCGGGATTGGCCTATAACCCAATTGACGTCGCCAAGCGCGAAATTCACGGCGCTCTGACCGATCCTTTCAAGGAAGACCTCTTTGGCACGGCGAAAGACCCGATGCTGGATCAGGACATGCCGAAGTTCGGCGGCGTCGACACGGAGCCCGACGCGTTTGGCGTCGATCCTGTTGCGCCCAGTCCCGCGCCATTGCCGGAAATCACCGCTGAACCTGCGATAGAGGCGACGTCAGCTGACACGGCCCTGACAGCCGTCGAAAAGCCCAAACCCAAGCGCAAGTCGCGTGCAAAGCCCAAGACAGACGCGAAAGCTGACGGCGGGTCAGACGTGCCAGCTCCTGATGCTTCCGAGACGACATGATTGTTTTGAAACACAATGACTGACGCCGATATCGAGGCCACCAAGGCGCCATTGATGGATCACCTGATCGAGCTGCGTTCGCGGCTTGTGAAGGCGCTCGCGGCGTTTCTCGTGATGTTCCTAATCTCGTTTTATTTTGCCAAGGATATCTTCAACCTGCTCATCGTGCCCTACGAGCACGCGGCGGGTCCCGATGCGCGGTTGATCTACACGGCACCCCAGGAATTCTTCTTCACGCAGATCAAGGTCGCCATGTTCATGGCCGGCTTTTTGTCTTGTCCGGTGATCTTTTCGCAGCTGTATGCCTTCGTGGCACCGGGACTTTACAAGCAGGAGCGCGCCGCGTTCTGGCCTTACCTTGTGGCGACGCCGTTCTTCTTCACGCTGGGCGCGCTGCTGGTGTATTTCGTGGTCACGCCGAACCTGCTGACGTTCTTCAGCTCCATGCAGCAGGCCAAAGAACCCGGCCGGGCGCAGATCGAGCTGTTGCCGCGCGTCAGTGAATATCTGTCGCTGATCATGACGCTGATTTTCGCCTTTGGCATCACGTTTCAATTGCCTGTTGTGCTCACCCTCCTGGGGCGTGTCGGTATCATTTCCTCGCAGTTTCTGCGGGACCAGCGCCGCTATGCGGTGGTGCTCGTCTTTGTCGTCGCTGCCGTGCTGACGCCTCCCGACGTCTTCAGCCAGCTCGCCTTGGCGATCCCCGGATTGCTGCTGTACGAACTGTCGATCCATTCCGTCGGATTCATCGAGCGTCAACGCGCCAAGGAGCAGGCGGTCAGCGAAAGCTGATGGATCTGCATCACGGCCCGCTTGTTTTCCGCTGGCCCATTGTCCCCCTTGCTCGGGCCCGGTATAAGCCGCGTCGAGCTCACCCCACCCAAGAGACCATACCATGGCCATCCAGCGCACCTTTTCGATCCTGAAGCCCGATGCGACCCGTCGCAACCTGACCGGCAAGATCAACGCCAAGATCGAAGACGCGGGCCTGCGCATCATCGCGCAGAAGCG
>CAIZGQ010000338.1 GCA_903932565.1 uncultured Hyphomicrobiales bacterium | reverse complement strand
CCGAGACCCTCTGATTAAAAGTCAGATGCTCTACCGGCTGAGCTACGCGCTCCCCCACAGGGGCTTGCAGGTGGTACAAGCTGCCCCGCGGGCGGTCAAGCGGCCGAGCGCCTCAAGTCTCAGTCTGGCAGCGTGACGTAGTACCACAGCGCCGCAAACAGGATAGCCGACACAAAGGTGGTCCAAAGCGCCGTGCGCAGCAGGCGCGGGGCCATGGGAGCGCCCGGCTCCGTTCCTGCCGTGATTTCACCGCTTTCGGCCTGCGAGCGCGCACCAAACGGGAGGATGGCGAAGAGCGTGACCCACCAGATTGTGAAATAAATGGCAATCGCCAGAGGTATGGGCATCAGCGGGCTGGTTCTTTCGGAGAGGAGGCAAAAGGCACGGACTGGGGCACGGACTGCATGGCCACGGATGGCTCGGTGACGGGAGACGTCGGTGGTAAGGTGTTCGTTACAGGAGAATTGAGCCCGACAGAACTCACGCGCGCCGCGCTCATGACGCTGGAACCGCCACCGTCAACGCTCGCGGCGGCAGCCGACAATTTGGCCGCCGCGCGGCTCTTGTCGAGCCGCTGCACGATCAGCCGCACCAGATAGAGCCCGAATTCCGGGTTTTGGAAATAAAGCTGCTCAAAGCGGTCATAGGTCAGGATCAAAGCATCCACATTGGTGTCGGCGACCGCCGTCTGCGTCCGCTCCCCCGTCTCGGTGAACAATCCCATTTCGCCAAACAGGTCACCGGGGCCGAAGGTCACACCCACATCGGGGAGCAGCACCCGACCGCTCACGATCACATAGGCCGCATCCGCCGTGTCACCCTTGTTGAACAGGTAATCCCCTTCCCTGAAGCGGATCTGATGCATGAAGGGTTTGAGCCAATCAAAACTCAGCTGCATGCCAGAGGCACTTTTGACGCTGGTGATCAGCCGCCGCATCTCGAACAGCCGATAGGCGTTTAGCGGAAAAAGCACGGCGTTCAGAACGAAGTTGGGCCAGGATTGATGATACCAGGAAAAGATGATCGACAGGATGTTGGCAAAGATCGCCGCAATGCGCAGCGGTATCATCGTCTTGGACTGAAACGCCCAGATACAAACAGCCGTCGACGCCCATCCGGCCGCTTCCAATAACGCGTTCAATGTGACCAACATATGGACGCTCCCAAGTCTTCAGACTTGCATCCTCCAGCGAGGCCCCACGCCAGGCAAAGGGTGTCGCCTTGCCACGCGGCGCCCGCCAGCGACGTCGGCTTGCTACCCTCGAAAGAAGACCCAAAACTATTCATAAGCTTGGATGAGCTTTCGCAAAGCGGTTTTTTGTGACACGCCCATGTCCACGCGTGCGTTTGCGGGTCTTTTGCCAAGGTCTTTCGCGAAGGTCTTGCGCGAAGGTCTTGCGCAAGGATCGGGCCCGTGTCGAGCGGAGGTGTGGTCGAATGCCTGCGGCGCGTCGGGGACCGGCATTGATCTGGAATAATGGTTGACGCTGCAACCAAAGTCGCGTAGCACGCTCCTAGCCGCGTTGCGGCGCGAGGCACTCCAGTCGCGTAAGTCGATATCTGGGACTTCTGATCCAGATTCGGCGATCTGTTGAGCGCCCCTTTACCCCCCACAGACGGGCCCGATACGCGGGGCATGTCCTCCTCAGCCCGAGTTTGGGCGCATGGCATTGTGCTGTGCGGGCATGAACTCGCCATTCGAAAGATTCAACGTGACTCAATTTTCAGATCTCGGCTTGTCCGAGGTGCTTCTGCGTGCTCTGACGCAGGAAGGCTACCACACCCCCACCCCGATTCAGGCCCAATCCATCCCGGCTTTGCTCGCTGGCCGCGATCTTCTGGGCATCGCCCAGACCGGCACCGGCAAGACAGCCGCGTTTGCGCTGCCAATCCTGCACAAGCT
>CAIZGQ010000337.1 GCA_903932565.1 uncultured Hyphomicrobiales bacterium | reverse complement strand
GCAGCGCACAGGTGAGGGCGCGGCGATCGCGGAGCTCGCCACCGGAATCTGCAGAATCGCGAGACAGCTCCATGCGCTAAGGCGCAGCAGGATCATCTGCGCCAGCGTTATGACACTCCTAAACCTGGCGTTCGGCACTGCTCGCTCCGTTCGACGTTTTTGCGTGGTCCTGCCGGGAGCCCGAGCCAATCCTTCGACGCAAGCCCTCTACCCAAGCTCTGCTTGATATGCAGGATAAATCCAACTATGTGTATGCTGATAGTAAGCGTGCTTATGTTATGTGTTCAAGCAGAGCCTGCGCCATGAAATCTGAGTTAACTTTATGACATTCAACAAGAATCCAACGCTTGGCTTTCTGCTGCATGAAGTCGCTCGCTTGTTGCGTCGGCGGTTTGAACAGAAGGCCCGGCAGATGGGGCTCACCCGCTCGCAATGGCAAGCCATTGCCTATCTGTCGCGCAATGAGGGCATTCATCAGGCGGGCCTGGCCGAACTTCTCGACATCGAGCCCATCACGGTCGGACGCATCCTCGACAAGTTGATCGAGCGCGATCTCGTGGAACGACGACAGCACCCCAGCGATCGTCGCACCTGGCAACTTTACCTGCGCAAAGAGGCTTACCCTTTGCTGGATGTGATGCAGACCATCGCAGACGACACGCGGGCGGAAGCCATGAATGGCCTCAGCGCGAAAGAGAGCGCTGCCATGATGTCCATGCTGGCGCTTATGAAATCAAACCTCCTGGAGGTTGGCCGCGAGCCTATCGACAAGAAGGATGGAACCTATGCTTGATCAAGAGTCGAACGGGACCCAAGGTTCCAACGTGACGCAGGAATCATCTGCGGAGCCGACCGATGCCGGTGTCCGCAGCCTGCGGCACGAGGGGAAACCGCAACAGGTTTTTAAGGTCAAATCGAAAAAGCTGTTGCTCCGTCTGAATCTTGAAAAAGCGAAAACGTCGCGTGACATCATTCGTCCAGCCTTGTTTGCACTGCTGCCAATCGCATTGGTTGTTGGCACGTTTGTGTACGTCACCGGGGGGCAGATTGCCTCGACGGACAACGCTTATGTTGCTGCAAGCACGATCAGTGTTTCAACGGATGTGGCGGGCACGGTGAAGAGTGTTGAGGTGGTCAACAACCAGCCCGTGAAGCAGGGGCAGGTTCTCTACACCTTGCAGTCTGACTCATTCCGCACGTCATTGGCGGGTGCACAGGCGCAGCTGGAAACGGTTCGCACGCAAGTTGCAACCATCAAGGCAAGCTATAAACTGAGCTTGGCACAAATCGCTCAGGCGCAGGCAGAACTGCCATTTTACCAGACTGCCTATGATCGCCAGCAGGCGTTGGTGAAAACCGGTGCGGCCTCAAAAGCCGCCAATGATCAGGCAAAACATGATCTCGATGTGCAGCAGCAAAAGGTGCTGATTGCGCAGGCGCAGGCAGAGGCGGCCCTTGCGCAGTTGGACGGAAATCCCGATCAGTCTCTTGAGGACAACGCCTTTTACAAACAGGCCAAGACAGCTGTTGAAAACGCGCAGCGCGATCTTGAAGATACGATTGTGCGAGCGCCATTTGATGGTGTTGTCACCAACGTCAACGCCATTCAGGTGGGGTCTTATTTGCAGGCCGCGCAGGCTGCTTTCAGCCTTGTGGCAACAAGCCAGATGTGGGTGGACGCGAGCCCCAAGGAAACTGAGATCACGGACGTCCGTCCAGGCCAAAACGCAACGATCACGGTGGACACGTATCCGGGTCTTGTGTGGCACGGCAAGGTTGACAGCATCAGCCCGGCTTCAAGTTCGAGCTTCTCTCTGTTGCCAGCGCAAAACACCACGGGCAATTGGGTGAAGGTTGTGCAGCGTGTTCCGGTTCGTGTGCTCATCGACAGCACGCAGGACATGCCGCAATTGCGCGTCGGTATGAGTGCGACTGTTAACGTCGATACGCAGCATCCGCGCGGCTGGCCGCAGTTTGTGCTGGATTTGTTTGGCGCGCATGCAAAGCCCACAAGCGGCACAGCACATGGCTGAAGCTGAGGCCAACGCGCCCATAAAACCAGTCGCCAATCGCGGTGCAATCACGGCCTGTGTCATTCTGGCTGTGATCATGCAGGCGCTGGACACGACGATTGCGAATGTGGCGCTGCCTTATATTCAAGGATCGGTTTCAGCGAGTGCGGACCAGATCAACTGGGTGCTGACGTCCTACATTGTGGCCGCCGCCATCATGACACCGCCGTCGGGCTTTCTGGCACGGCGCTTTGGGCGCAAGCGGATTCTGTCTCTTGCAATCGGTGGCTTTGTTGTCGCCTCCATTCTCTGCGGCCTGTCGCAGTCATTGGTTGAGATCGTGGTCTTTCGGTTGTTGCAGGGCCTCTTTGGCGCGGCCCTCGTGCCACTGTCGCAAGGCATTCTGCTCGACATGTATTCACTGGAAGAGCGCGGCTCTGCCATGGCGTTGTTTGGCATTTCCGTCATGGTGGGGCCTGTGCTCGGCCCGGTTGTCGGCGGTTGGCTGACAGAAAACATCTCCTGGCGCTGGGTGTTTTATATCAACCTGCCCATCGGCCTTCTGGCCTTCGCGGGCATCAGCATCTTCGTGATCGAGACAAAGCGCGAGATGTTGGCAAAGCTTGACTGGCTCGGCTTTGGAACGCTCAGTCTGGGCATCGCCGCGCTGCAAATGTTTCTGGATCGGGGCGAGCAGCTCGATTGGTTTTCATCCGGCGAGATCATCATTGAAGCCGTGATTTGCTTTGGCGCCTTCTACATCTTCCTGGTGCATACGTTTACGTCGAAGCAGCCGTTTCTCAATCCGCGCATGTTTTTGGACCGAAACTTTTCGGTCAGTGTTCTCTTCATCTTCGTGGTCGGCATCACCTATCTTGCTTCGCTCGCGTTGATGACGCCTTATCTGCAAACACTGATGGGATATCCCGTGATGACCGCAGGGCTCGTCATGGGCCCCCGCGGCCTTGGCACCATGAGCTGCATGTTTCTCGTCGGTCGGCTCATCGGCAAGGTGGATACGCGCTGGCTTCTGACGCTCGGCCTCGGCCTCACGGCCTGGGCCATGTATGACATGACGGGATGGACGCCGTCTGTCTCGCAATGGACGATCGTCTATGTCGGTTTCATTCAGGGCGCGGGATTGGGCTTTTTGTTTGTGCCATTGACGACAGTCGCCTTTTCAACCTTGCCGGCTGAACTGCGCGGGGAGGGGACAGGCTTCTACAACCTGTCGCGTAACATCGGCTCCAGTGTTGGCATTTCGGTTGTCACTGCGTTGATCTCGACAAACATGCAGGTCAATCATGCGGATATCGCCAGCCACATCACGCCGTTCAATCCGGCTTTCTCAAATCCGGCGATCCATCATGCGTTTGACCCCATGATGGCGGCGGGACGTGCGGCGCTCGATAGCGTGATCAACGGGCAAGCGATCATCATCGCCTATCTCGATGATTTCAAGCTTCTGATGATCCTGTCGTTGCTGGTGATGCCAATGGTCTTTTTGCTGAAGAAACCAGAAGGCCCATTGAAAATCGACCCGACTGCCGTGCATGAATGAGAGCAGACCTCGGAAATTTCACGGTTTCACGGGCGTCATTTTCTCGACGGCATCTTCCACAAAGCTGACATGGCGCAGCATCGAACTATGGGCTGTTTCGGCGTCGCCACGGATGATCGCAGCGACGACCACCTGGTGTTCGGCATAGGACATTTGTAGGCGACCGGCTGAGCGAAATTGTGCCCGCCGATAGGGCGACAATCGCCGCCGCAGGCTCGAGGCCATGTCCGCCAAAATCGCGTTGTGCGAGCCGGAATAGATTTTCGAGTGAAACGCGACATTGGCAAGAACATAGCTCTCGGGATCGCGGGCCTGGTCCTGTGTCGCGAGTTGCTGCATCGACTCATGAAGTGCTTCGAGTCCACGCCGCTCAATCGGCGTCATGCTGATGGCGCAAAGGCGCGCACAGGTCGCTTCCAGTTCACCCATGGCGACAAACAATTCCTGTAATTGCGCATGCGTAATTTCGGAGACGATCGCGCCACGGCGCGGGCGAATGTCGATCAGCCCCGTCGTCCCAAGCTGCCGCAGCGCCTCGCGCACGGGGGTGCGTGATACGCCATAGCGATCAGCCAGGCCTTGCTCATCAAGCCGCGAGCCGGGTGGAAGCGCCCCCTCGATAATCGCATCCGCAATTTGTCCGGCAAGGCGTTCGGTCCGGGTCTGGGTGTCAATCTCCGCCATCGTTATGTCTTATCCCGCTTGGCCCGTTTGTTGCCTGAAAACGCGGCGGTATCGTTTAATTTTGGGCATCATCGCCGCTTATTTATGCATGCAATTTATCTGAATTGTATGCACTACTGTCTTAACGCATACAACATGGAGTGGTCCAGATGGATCGGCGTGATTTCCTGAAATCGGTGTCGGCAACGGCGGCTGTCACCTCGGCTGGAGTGGCAGCGCCCGCGGTGTTTTCTCCGGCGAAAGCGCAATCGCGCGCCGAAACCCTGCTGATCGTGTCAGAAAGCGGCCCCAACAATCTGGACGTGCAGGGCGTTGGGACCAATGTGCCGGGCTACGAGACCTCGTGGAATTGCTACGATCGCCTGATCAGCCACGAGATGAAGACCGGTCCAAGCGGCGTGCCCTATTACGACCGTGACAAGTTCAAGCCAGAATTGGCTGAAGACATGAACATCGGCCCCAATTCCGTGACGTTCAAAATTCGCAAGGATGCCACGTTCCAGGACGGCGCACCGGTGAAGGCGCAGGATGTGAAATGGTCGCTGGATCGTGCTGTGTCGGTTGGGGGATTTCCGACCTTTCAGATGAAGGCGGGTTCGCTGGAAAAGCCCGAACAGTTCGTTGTGGTCGATGACAAGACATTGCGCGTTGACTTTCTGCGCCCGGATCGCCTGACCATTCCTGACCTCGCCGTCGTGGTGCCCTGCATCATGAACTCGGAGCTGGTGAAGAAGAACGCGACTGCGACCGATCCCTGGGGTCTTGAATACACCAAGCAAAACACTGCCGGTTCCGGCGCCTACAAAGTTGCGAAATGGACGCCGGGCACAGAGGTCATTTTCGAGCGCAACGACGAATGGAAATCCGGCAAGATGCCGAAGATCAAGCGCATCATCTGGCGCATGGTGCCCTCGGCCGGCAATCGTCTGGCGCTGTTGCAGCGCGGAGATGCTGACATCTCGTACGATCTGCCGAGCAAGGATTTCGCCGACATGAAGGCCGACGCCAAGATGAATGTGGTGTCGACGCCCTATTCGAACGGCATCCAGTACATCGGCATGAATGTGAAAAAGCCGCCCTTCGACAATCCGAAGGT
>CAIZGQ010000336.1 GCA_903932565.1 uncultured Hyphomicrobiales bacterium | reverse complement strand
TCCGGCGTGAAGGCGATGCTCTCGGACGACAGCACGTCGCTGGGCACCGTGATGATGATTGCCTTTGCGCTGAAGGTACCTTTCGCGGTCTCAACCCGGATGCGCGGACCGGAATGGTCGATCAGGTGCACCGGGCAATCAAGCACGGTCGGCACGTCTGGCGCATGCGCGGCAATCAGGGTGCCGAAGCCCGCCGGCACGCGCCAGTTGATTTCCGTGTCGACATAATTGGCGAAATCCAGAATCGAGAGTTCGGATAAGTCGCAGCCGTTGATGTAGGTCGAGATTGCATCAAGCAGGCCGTTCCACCGATTGCCGGGTTCCAGCAGCGTGTCAGCCGCATCATCCTCGCCACGCGCGCCCGCCTCCTCCATCCGCGACCAGAAAGCAGTCATGGCATCCTGAAAATCGCGCAGGTCCTTCGGCGCAAAGCTCGCAGGCAACGGCGGCTTCTGCCAAGGCGGGGACGCACGGTTGATCGCAAGCCCGGCGTTGGCAGCAATCACCACCCACTCGTTGTCAGGGGCTGAATGGAGCCAGCCGCAGCCAAGATCGACCGCCTCGCCTGCCGCGATCACGCTATGCGCGCGGCCACCCAGACGTGCACGCGCCTCGACGAGTGTCACAGCAACGCCCGCTGCCTGCAGGTGGCGCGCGGCAGCAATGCCAGCAGCACCGCCACCAATCACCAGCACATCGGGTTCAGCTTGCGCGACCATGCCTGTCACAACGGATGATACTGGAACATCCAGGTCTCGGTCAGCACCTTGTCGCCCGCCTTCAGGACACCACGGATTTCGACCGGGTCCGTGCCCTCGACGGCCAGATCGAACTGCGTGCTCCAATGCCCCGGCACACCATCGGGGACAGCCTCGGTGTGCCTGTAGGCGCCGAAGGTCCCGCGCGATGCGGTGAAGACCGGCTCGGGCAGAACCCCAAACGGCAGATCCGCCAGCGGCCCGCCCTGAAACTCGACGAGGAACTTGCGAACACCCTTGGGGCGGGGCTGGCCGGGTTGCCCGCCATTGCCCAGACGCGTCGCCACCACGCGGGCGAGCGGCGCAGGAAATGGCTCATCCGCTTTCCAATGCAGCTTGTAGCGGAACGACCATTCGGTGCCCGCTGCGGCCTCTTTGGCGGGCACCCACATGGCAACAATGTTATCGTGGATTTCATCGTCGGTCGGAATTTCCACCAGATGGATGGCACCCTTGCCCCACGCGCCAATGGGCTCGACCCAGAGGCTGGGGCGGCGGTCGTAAAACACGCCGTCCATATAATGGTCGAACACCCGGTCGCGCTGCAGCAGCCCGAACCCCTTGGGGTTTTCGTCGCCAAAAGCAGACGCCATGGTGCGCGGCGGATTGTTGAGCGGACGCCACAGATGCTCGCCCCAGCCGGTCCACATGGCGAGCCCGTCCGAATCATGCACCTCTGGCCGCCAATCGGCTGCGGTGGGTTTGCGCGTCTCCGAGAACCAGTACATCGAGGTTAGCGGCGCGATGCCAAAGCGCAGGAACGGCGCGCGCAGGAACAGGGCCTGCTCGATATCCATGACGACACCCTTGGTGCGCGTCATGATGAATTTGTAGGCCCCGACAATCGAAGGCCCTTCGAGCAGCGCGTAAACGGTGACGTTGTCGCCCTCCTCCGCGCCGATGAAGATCTTGGTGAAATCGGGGAATTCCTCGTTGCGGGAGGCAACGGCCGTGTCGAGCGCGATGCCGCGGGCCGACAATCCGTACTGGTACAATTCACCAATGGCGCGGAAGTAGGACGCGCCGAGAAACGCAACCCAATCGTTCTTGCGCCAATCCAGCTTGCCGTCACGCGCTTCCTGAAAGCGGAACCCCGCAAAACCAGCGCCCTTGGGCAATTGCCGCGCAACGGAATCGGCCGGCATTTTGAAATAGCTTTGATCGTAGACAATCGCGCGGGATTTCAGCGCGTTGGCCGGGCCCTCAACCAAATGGATCTCGACGGCTTTTTGGAAGAATTTTCCCAGATGGAAAAACGTCACCGGAAAGCGTCCCGGTCCTTCCGCAAATAGCGCATGGTCGGTGTCGAAGGTGATCTTGCCCCAGGCCTCATAATCGATCTTGTCCAGCACCTCCGGGGAGGGATGACCGGGGCCCTTGTAAGGCTCGTTGATCATCTTGCGCGCCAGCGCTTTCAGGCCATCAAATGAAAAAGGCTGTGCCTCGCCCAGATTGAGCCCGGCCGCTGCAGCCGACCCTGCCCCGCCGACACTGGCGAGCCCCAGTGCCATTGAGGCGGAAAACGCAGTGACAACGGCACGCCGGTCGATGGGATCTGTCATGTCAGCTCTCAGGTGAATCAGCGAAGGAGCCCGCGTGATCTCCCAAGATGTGCCAATTCAGACGCCGTGCCGCAAGGGCACAATCCCTCAGGCAGGCAATGTGCCGCTTTCTCAGGCAGCGGGGGCTGCTGCCATGAACTGCGCCTGCGCCAGCTTGGCAAAGCGCCCGTTGAGCGCGACGAGCTCGGAGAAGGAGCCGGTTTCGACAATCTTGCCCTGGTCGAACACAAAGATCCGGTCGGCATTGCGGATGGTTGCCAGACGATGCGCGATCACAAATGTCGTGCGCCCGCGTGTGGCGGCCTCGAGTGCTGCCTGCAACTGCTTTTCCGTGGTCGCGTCCAGCGCGCTGGTCGCCTCATCAAAGATCATGATCGGCGGGTCTTTCAGCAGCGCGCGCGCAATCGAGATGCGCTGACGCTCGCCACCTGACAGAGAACGGCCGCGCTCGCCCACAATCGTGGCAAGCCCGTCAGGCTGGCGCGCAACAAATTCGTCCGCCTGCGCACGATCGAGGGCAAGTGCGATTTCTTCCGGTGTTGCTGCGGGTTTGCCGATGCGCAGATTGTCCTCAATCGTGCGGGCAAACAGCATGGGCTCCTGAAACACGACGCCGATATTGGCCCGCAGACTGTCGAGCGTCATGTCTTTGATGTCGATGCCATCGATGGTGATGCGCCCCTGCTCGGGATCAAACACGCGATGCAGGAGCGACAGGGATGTGGATTTGCCGGACCCGGTGGAGCCGACAAAGGCAATCGTCTGGCCGGGTTCGACACTGAACGAGACGTCGGACACGGCGCGGCGGCGCGCGTCATAACTGAACGTGACATGCTCGAAGGTCACCCGCCCCTCAAGCCGGCCAACAACCTTCGCATTGGGTGTGTCACTGACGTTGGGCTGCGTATCCAGAACGTCGAAAAAGTCCCTGAGCTTTGGGATCAACATGAAGATCGAGTTGAAGAACCCGACGACCTGCTCAAGCCGCGCAATGAGCATGTTGGCAATGCTCATGAAGCTGACAATATCACCAATGCTGGCGAGGCCCTGCAAATGCAGCCATGTGCCCACCAGAAAGATGCCTAGAATGGACAACGTCGAGGAGGCGCGCGTGGCCACAGCCGCCAGCGCCCACCAGGTGAGGACGGGTATCTGCGCGCCCAACAATGTGGACGTGATATCCCGCAGCGCGCGGCTTTCGGCATCGGCGCGGGTAAAACTCTGGATGACCGGCACGTTTCCCAGCGCGTCCGACGCCCGCTCGGCAAGGCTTGTGTTGTAGCCTTCGACCTTGCGCTGCAAATCTTCCGTGCGACGCAAAACAAACAGCGTCATCAAGCCAAACAGCGAGACAAGCACCATCAGCAGGGCCGCCAGCCGCCAATTGAGAAACAGCGATGCTGGCAACAGAATAAACAGCGAGACGAACGAGGCACAATTCTCGCGGAAGAACGACAGCCAGACACTGGCCATGCCGGATGCGCCGTCCAGCATCCCCTTGAGCAAGCGGCCTGAATGGGCCCCGGAGTGGAAGCTCAGCGGCAGATGCAGCACATGCTCGAAAAAGTTCCCCATGACGGCAAGGCGGCGGCGATGCGACAGCCGGTCGGCATGCATGGCGACCAGCACGGCCGCACCAATGCTGAACAAGCCAAAGCTGACCCACGCAATGATGAGCGGCGTCAGCTCAGACCAGGCCAGCGCGCGGTTGCCCGATTGCGCTGTCGTCAGCTTATCAATGATGCGCCCAAACAGAACCGGCTCTGCAAACTGCGCAGCCGCCAAGGCCAAATTGGCGGCGACCAGCACGTAAGCCAGGTTGCGCTCGGGTGCGAGCTGCTTGAGCACACGAATGTAGGTGCGCAGAAAATCCATATGACGGGGTGCTCGGCTGGTGGGGCGGGCAACAGCCCGCCTCGCGTATAAGTGAGGATTTAGAAGGTGCCAAGATGAGGCGAGGCAGGAACAAGCCACCAGAACATTGCGGCGCGATGTTTTAAAATCGCACACGCGCCCTGAATGCACACTGAACAGCTTTGCTTTGAAGCAAGGTCGGCCTGACTGCAGGTCACGTTGTTTTTGTGTCACAACCCCAAGTGAGCTGGAAAGCCGTATGGTTGGAATGGGTGAAGCTGTTTACCTGCCTTTCCTGCGAGCTCCTGCGACATAGCTTAAGCTCGCTCGACCAAACACAAGAGCTCGCATCATGATTGCAGGCATCATCGATTTCCTCGGTATTCCCATTCTTGCGGTGCTGTTTGTAGCAGTGTCCGGCTTCAGGCTTGCCCGGCAGTTCGAGCGAACCGTGGTTTTGCGCTTTGGCAAATATGCCGGCACCAAAGGTCCGGGGCTGTTTTGGGTGATCCCCCTCGTCGACCGCACAACAAAAGTGGATTTGCGCATTGCCACCACGTCGGTCGAGGGGCAGGAAGCCATCAGCCGCGACAATGTTCCCATCAAGATCGATGCGGTCATCTGGCGGCGTATTGTGACGGCAGAGCGCTCCGTATTCGAGGTTCGCGACGTCGCCGACGCTGTGACCCAGGTCGCAATCACCGCACTCCGTGATGTTGTCGGCCGTCATACGTTGGACGACATTCTGAAAGAGCAGACTGAGATTTCCAAAACGCTGCAAATGGCCATCGACGAGGTGACCGAGCCCTGGGGCGTCAAGGTCGAACGCGTCGCCATGAAGAGCGTCGAGATCCCGGCGTCCATGCAGCGCGCCATGGCGCAGGAAGCCGAGGCTCTGCGCGAGAAACGCGCCCGCGTGATCAAGGCGGACGCGGAGGTGGAGGCCTCTGAAAAGCTGCGGCAGGCGGCCCAGATCATCATGGAATCCCCGGCAGCCCTTGAATTGCGCCGGATGCAGATGTTGACCGAGGTGGGCGCCGAGCAGAACACCATGACCATCGTGATGATGCCGAGCGAATTCGTGGAGGCAGCCCGCGCGCTGGGCACCATGGGCAAACCAAAGCCGTAAGACTTGGGTTTTTCGTCCAAGCGGGCCTGCCTGCCCAGTTGCGCTTCAAATGCCCGGCGAACAGGCTTGTCGAACGGGCTTGTCGAACGGGCTTGGCTTGGATCAAAGTCGCGGCTATTCCTGAATTACAAATTCAGGGGAGCGCGAAGGTCATATGAAAAAGGTCTATCCAGACGCAACGTCAGCCCTTGCCGGCCAGATCAAGGACGGCATGACCCTCCTGTGCGGCGGCTTCGGTCTCTGTGGCATTCCCGAGACGCTTATTGAGGCGGTACGGGAGTCCGGTGCCAAGAACCTCACCTTCGTGTCCAACAATGCGGGCGTTGACGGAAAGGCGCTGGGCCTACTGTTGGAAACACGCCAGATCAAGAAGATGATCTCGTCCTATGTGGGCGAGAACAAGATCTTCGCGCAGCAATATCTGGCAGGCGAACTCGAACTCGAATTTACGCCGCAGGGCACGTTGGCCGAGCGTGTGCGCGCTGGCGGCGCTGGCATCCCGGCCTTCTTCACCAAGACGGGCTACGGCACCGTGATTGCTGAAGGCAAGGAAGTGCGCGAGTTCAATGGCGAACATTACATCATGGAACGGGGTATCTTTGCCGATATCGCGCTGGTCCATGCCTGGAAGGGCGATACGGAGGGCAACCTCGTCTATCGCAAAACGGCGCGCAATTTTAACCCGCCCATGGCAACCGCCGCCAAGCTCACCATCGCGGAAGTGGAACATCTCGTTGAGCCCGGCGAGATCGATCCCGACCACATCATCACGCCCGGTATCTTCGTGAAGCGCATCGTGCATGTGCCCAACGCGATTAAATATATCGAGCAGCGCACGACGCGTCCGCGTCCGGCCGCCTAAGCCATTTCAGGGAGATTTCAGCATGGCCTGGACACGCGAACAAATGGCGGCGCGCGCTGCCGCCGAACTCAAGGACGGCTTCTACGTCAACCTTGGCATTGGCATTCCGACCCTTGTATCGAATTACATTCCCGCTGGCGTTGACGTGCAGCTGCAGAGTGAAAACGGCATGATGGGCATGGGGCCTTTTCCTTATGAGGGGGAAGAGGATGCCGACCTCATCAACGCCGGCAAGCAGACGATCACCGAACTGCCGACGACGAGCTATTTCTCATCAGCCGATTCCTTCGCGATGATCCGTGGCGGCCATATTGATCTGTCGATCCTGGGCGCGATGCAGGTTGCCGAGAATGGCGATCTTGCCAACTGGATGATCCCCGGCAAGATGGTGAAGGGCATGGGCGGCGCGATGGATCTCGTCGCGGGTGTCAAGCGCGTCGTCGTGACCATGGAACATGTCGCCAAGAACAAGGACGGCTCGGTTGAGGCCAAATTCCTCAAGGCCTGCACGCTGCCCCTGACCGGCGCCCGCGTGGTGGACCTGCTGATCACCGACCTTGGCGTGTTCTCCATCGACAAGCACGGGTCGGCCGGTGTGACGCTGCTCGAGATTGCTGATGGCGTGACGCTCGACCAGATCAAGGCGCAGACATCTGCGAGCTTCCACATCGCCAGCAAGATTGCGGCCTGAGTGAAAAACGAGCGGTTCTCGTCTGATGCCACGACCCAGAGGGTCGAGCACGGGTGAGAGCCGCTTCCTAATTCAAGTTTCTAGCAACTGGACGCTGGACCGGTCGCTGCGCTGACCTGCTGTCAGAGACACGCGACAGCGACGACCCGATCGTCGGTTGGCATTAGCTGGCCCGTTGCGATGACGGCCTCTCCATCGCGCAGCGCGAATGCGCCATCCTCATCAATCTCTGACAGAATGGACGATGGGTCGCGCCGCAGGCCAAAGCCGAGCGCCTTCAGGCCCGCTTCCTTCGCCGTCCAGATTTCAAAGAAAGCTCGCGGCCGCGCAGCCATCTCGCAAGCCCGAAGCCGGGCGCGTTCCTGCCCGTGCAGCACGTCCCAGACCGGCTCCAGTCTCGGCGCGATGAGTTCCAGATCGACGCCGACAGGCTGATCCGCAAGAGCGACCGCCACCCATCGGCTCCGGCTTGAAACGGAAACAAAGCCAGCGCCTGCGGGCTTCATCACGCGTGGACCACCAGCCGGGTCATAGGCGATTTCGACACCATCTGCCGCAACGCTCAGGCGCATGGCCAACAGCGAACGTGTCAGCGCGCGGCGCTGCAGAAACGCATCCCGCAGCGTCGCACCAGGAAAGGCTTCGTCCATAAGGTCGGCTGCATTGGGCGCGAGCGCGAGGCAATCGCGGAGTGTTGGATCGTCAAGGTTTGCCACAAACAACAGCACATCTGGCCGCCAGCCCGCTTGCAGCCTTGCAAGATCACCCGCTTGCGCAAAGGCAATGTCAGGCGCGGTCAAAAACTTGGGGGCGGCTGCCATGCCAGCAGCTCCTTGATACGAACGCTCAGGCTGTCGCGTACGGCGCGATAGGCATCCAGCATGGTCTCGCGCGTGCCTTGCGCTGCACTGGGATCAATGGTCGGCCAATAGACGACATCAATCGCCATGGTGCGGGTGAATTCGAGGGCGCGGTGGTGGGCTTCGGGCGACAGGGTGACGATCATGTCAAAGCCCGTGTCTTCCAGATCCTCGAACGTATGCGGGCGGAACTTTGTGAGATCGAGGCCGATTTCATCCATCACAGCGATGGCAAACCCGTCCATCTCACCGGCGCGAACCCCGGCTGAGGCAATATAGACCTCACGGCCAAAGAGGTGCTTGGCGATCGCCTCCGCCATGGGTGAGCGGATCGCGTTGAACGAGCAGGCAAAGAGAACGGATTGCGGCCGGACGCGGGCCATAGCCGCGCCCGTGCCCCATTCGCTGCTCCCTTTGGCGGCAAAATTCATGCGCCGTTCGCCTCCGTCCCCCGCGCCATTCACTCAGCCCTTCCAATGCAAGGCTGTGACCAATGTGAACAGGCGGCGCGACGTGTCAAAATCGCAATTGATCTTGCCTTCAAGCCGCTCGGCGAGCAGCCGCGCGCCTTCATTGTGAAGCCCGCGACGTCCCATGTCGATGGCCTCGATCTGTTGGGGCGTCGAGGTGCGGATGGCGCGGTAATAGCTCTCGCAGACCATGAAATAGTCCTTGAGAATCCGACGGAATGGCGTCAGCGACAGGATGTGGGTGACAACAATCTCGCCAGCCTCGGTCTGGATTTCGAGGGCGAGCTTTGCCTCATGCAGGGCAATGCGCAACGCGTAGGGTCCCATGTCACGCTCCGGCACGCCAAAGCGGTTCTCCTCGATCAGATCGTAGATTGCGATCTGGCGTTCGTGCTCCTGATCCGGGTTGCCGCGTCCAATCGAGGCATCGTCGAGCCGGACAGCGACGAGGCGGTTGCCAGCGGTTTGATCAGGATCGCTCATCAGCGCGCCAAATTGAGGCGTATGGACACGGAGCGCGCGTGCGCACCAAGCCCTTCCGCCTCGCCCATTATGATCGCGGCGGGCCCAAGCGCGCGCAGGCTCTCAGGCGAACACTTGAGGATCGAGGTGCGCTTCATGAAATCCAGCACGCCAAGGCCCGAAGAGAAGCGCGCCGAGCGTGCGGTGGGCAGCACGTGGTTCGAGCCGCCGACGTAATCGCCAATGGCCTCCGGCGTGTGGCTCCCCAAGAAAATCGCGCCCGCATTCCGGATGCCGTTTGAAAGGTCTTCTTCATTCTCAGCGATGATTTCAAGATGCTCCGGGGCGAGGCGATCCACCAGCGGCAGCGCGCTTTTGAGATCTTTCACCAGCACAATGGCCCCGTAGTCACGCCACGAGGCCGACGCAGTCTCGCGGCGCGGCAGCGTTGTGAGATGCCGCTCAACCGCCATGATAACTGCGTCCGCGAGGCTGGCATCATCTGTGATCAGGATCGATTGCGCCGCTGAGTCATGCTCGGCCTGCGCCAGAAGATCGACCGCCACCCAATCGGGATTGGCGGTGTGATCAGCCAGCACCAGCACTTCGGAGGGACCAGCGATCATGTCGATGCCGACGGTGCCAAATACACGGCGTTTGGCCGCCGCCACATAAGCATTGCCGGGACCAACGATCTTGGCAACGGGTGCGATGGTTCGCGTCCCGTAGGCGAGGGCTGCCACCGCCTGCGCCCCGCCAACGCGGTAGATTTCATCGACGCCGGCAAGCTTTGCTGCTGCCAGCACCAGCGGATTGAGAACGTCGTCCGGGGTTGGCACAACCATCACGACGCGTGGCACGCCCGCGACTTTGGCCGGCACAGCGTTCATCAAAACCGACGACGGATAGCTCGCCGTGCCGCCTGGCACATAAAGGCCAACAGCTTCAATGGCGCTCCAGCGCCAGCCCAGATCCACACCCAGCGCATCGGTGAAACGCTGGTCGGATGGCAATTGCCGCTCGTGAAAGGCAACGATGCGCTGATGGGCAAAGCGCAGGGCCTCGAGGGCGTCCGGCGCGCATTGCGCCACGGCGGCATCAACTTCTGCTTCGGTGACGCGCAATCCGCGCTTGCCAAGATCGATCCGGTCAAACTTCTGGGAATACTCAATCAGGGCTGCGTCACCGCGCGACTGTACGTCGGCCAGAATGCCGCGCACGGTCTCGTCCACATCAACGGACACTTCGCGCTTTGTGGACAGAAGCTCCCGGAAACGGGCATCAAAATCAGATTGTGTTGCATCGAGCCGCAAGGGCATCAGCGGGACTCCGGCGAGAATTCAAGGGTCGGCGTCTCAGGCGCATCTTCGGACCAGCGGTCCCCAAGATCGCGCATTTGCGCCTCTAGACATTCCACATCGAGGCGAATGGCAGCGCCATCGGCAAAGGTGAGTGTGACGATCCCGGCCGGCGCATCGGTGGGTGTGAAAAAGATCGACGTCAGCAGCACATGCGCTTTTGGATCGCGCTCCGGCTGCGTCCGGTCAATCCCCGTGCTGGCGACGGATTTGACGAAATCAAAATGCAGCCCGCTGCTGCAGCGTTGATGATCTTCGCACAGCCAATCGAGACGCGCGGCCACGAGCGCAAACCGGCGCTGGCTTGGCAGATAAGCCATGTCCGTCAGCCGCACGCGCGCATCCTGCAGGTGCGCCGAGACAACGGCGAGATCCTGATCATCCATCACCAGAAGACGGAGCATGTCCGTCGACGGTTGTTGTGGGGCTGCGTCCTGAGTCATGGTTTTGCCTGTTCACCGGACGTGTTAGCGGCGCGGACCCATGAGGGCAATCCCGACCCGTCTTCCCCGGTCAAAGGGTAACGCGGGCAGGATGCCGCAGGTTCAAGTCAAGGTCCGGCACCTTTGGGGTATACGCAGACCGGCCGATCTGGCTCAGTCCAGCTTTGGTCAGGAAGTTTCGGTGCAGGAAGTTTCAGTGGAAGTCTCGATGGCGATCCTCTCGATCCAATCGCATGTTGCCTATGGCCACGTCGGCAACGCGGCCGCTGTGTTTCCCATGCAGCGGCTGGGCCACGAAGTCTGGCCAATTCACACCGTGCAATTCTCCAACCACACGGGCTATGGCGCGTGGCGCGGCGAGGTGTTCCCGGCGTCGCTAATCGACGCCTGCCTGCACGGCATCGAGGATCGTGGCGTGCTGGCAACCTGTCAGGGCGTGCTGTCGGGCTACATGGGATCGGCTGCAACCGGCGAGGCCATTCTGCGCGCGGCTACCCGAGTCAAGGCACACAATCCCGAGGCCCTGTGGTGCTGCGATCCTGTCATCGGCGAGGTGGGGCGCGGGATCTATGTGCAAAGCGGTATTCCGGAGTTCATCCGCGATCACGACCTTC
>CAIZGQ010000335.1 GCA_903932565.1 uncultured Hyphomicrobiales bacterium | reverse complement strand
CCCATCCAGATTGCACCACCAGCCCAGGAGCAAGCCGCCGCGCCAGCAGCGCCCCCGCCGATCCGAACCAAGTTTCAGCCCGGTCTGTCGGCGAGTCTTGGCCTCGATATGAAGGCGCCGACGCCCATGGGAACGGCACTTCTGGATGGTCCGGCGGACAATCCGGGTGGCGATCCGCCCGATGTTTCGTCCAATGTTTTGGTACCGGTGTCCCCGAAGATGCAGTCGGACATCAAAGCCAAACAGGCAAAGTACGGCCTCAGCGCCACGTCGAACCAGATTCCCTTGGGACAAAACGGGGCCGAGCAGCAGGCAAGCCTGCAACAGCGCCAACCTATGCCGCCGATCAACGGCCGCGTTCGCGCGCTGGACGCGTCCGAGGGGACTGCCCTCGACCCGCTTCTTGCCAAGAATTGGGATCTCAATTCAGCGCAATCGGTTCCCACCGGCGTTCGCTGAGCCCTGCGTTGCATGACCCGTGCGGCGCCGCGCCAAATCCCACCGCAAATAAAGCCAATCGGATGGACGATCCGGGCCTCGCACCCTATGGTTCGGCCTCGTTTGAAATGGGGTCGCATGAGCCTGAAAAGCATGACCGGTTTCGCCCGCGTGTCGGGTGCCAGTGGATCCTATCGCTGGGCGTGGGAAGTGAAGGCCGTGAATTCCAAGGGCTTGGATTTACGCCTGCGCGTGCCACTGGGCTTTGACGCGATTGAAAACGAAGCCCGCGCCCGCTTGTCGCGTCGGCTCAATCGTGGGGCCTGTCAGGTCAACCTCAGTGTGCAGCGCGACACGGCGGTGTCAGAACTTCGCATCAACGAGGCGGCCATGGCGGCCGTGCTGTCAGCGGTTGAGCGGCTTCGCGCGACCTCACCCGCCAGTGCATCGCTGGGCCCCTTGTCCCTTGATGGCCTTCTGAATGTGCGTGGCGTGGTTGAAGTGGCTGAGGCCACCGACGACGAAGCTGGTCTGGCACTCGCCCGCAGCGCCGCGCTCAAGGGCTTGGATGAAGCCCTGGAGGCGCTCGTTGCCGCGCGCTCGAGCGAGGGCGCTGCCCTCCATGGGGTTCTGACAAAGCGCGTTGATACCATTGCACATCTTGTCAATTTGGCTGAAACGGCGCCGGGTCGCACGCCCGAGGCTGTGAAGGCGCGGCTGGCCCAGTCGATCGCAATGCTGGCGGGGGCCTCAGCGGCACTCGATCCGGCACGGCTCCATACCGAGGCTTTGCTGCTTGCCGCGAAAGCTGACGTGCGCGAAGAGCTGGATCGTCTTGTCGCGCATGTCGCTGCCGCACGTGAGCTTCTGGCCGCAACCGAGCCTGTTGGGCGCAAGCTCGACTTTCTCGCGCAGGAATTGTCACGCGAGGCCAATACGCTTTGCGCCAAATCCAATGATGCGGCGCTGACGACCATCGGCATGGATTTGAGGGTCGAAATTGAACAATTCCGCGAACAGGTTCAAAATATAGAATGAGCGCTGTGTCCCAATCTCACGCCGTTTCCATTCCGCGTCGCGGTCTCATGCTGATTCTGTCGTCCCCCTCGGGTGCCGGCAAGACAACCTTGACGCGCGATCTGTTGCAGGACCGTAGTCTCAATCTCGAATTGTCGATCTCGGTGACGACGCGACCGCGCCGCTCTAGCGAAGTCGATGGCATTCACTATCTCTTCAAGTCGCGGCAGGAATTCGAGCGCATGCGGGCGCAGGATGACCTTTTGGAATGGGCGGAAGTTCACGGCAACTTTTACGGCACCCCGCGCTCGCCGGTGGAAGCCGTGCTGACCCAGGGTCGCGATATGCTGTTTGATATTGATTATCAGGGCACCCAGCAGGTCCGCCAAAAAGCGCAGGACGATGTCGTCACGATTTTCATTCTGCCACCGTCATTCAAGGAGCTGCGCGCACGTCTCGAGCGACGCGCCGAAGATGCTGCGGACGTCATCGCCAAGCGGCTTGAAAACGCCCGCAACGAGCTGACCCGGTGGCCGAGTTACGATTATGTCATCGTCAACGAGGACATCCAGGTGGCGCTAGCCAGCGTGAAATCGATCCTGGTTGCCGAGCGTCTGAAGCGCACGCGCCAACAGGCCGGTGTCGAGACCTTTGTCGGGCAATTGCTCGGCGAAACATGAGCGAGATGCTTGCGGACGTCCCTGATGAATTCAAAAGGGCTGAGGCCCCGCAGGCTTAACTTGAAGTTGGAGATCAGGTCATGACCAAGTTTCAAACATTGCTGGCAGCCTTGCCTGCTGCACTTTTGGCAACATCGGCCGTCGCGTCCCCGGGTACGACACTTGTGCCCACCATCATGTATGCCGGACCAAACCAAAATTCGCCTTATGTCATGTCCGTTCCACCGAACGCGACCGTGAATGTGGATTATTGCCGTCGCGGATGGTGCCGGATTTCCTGGCGCTACCAGGCCGGATTTGCGCGCGCAAGCACCATCCAGTTTGATGGCGCCGACTACGAACCGGCCCCGCCGCCACGGGTTTATGTCGAGCCGCGCGTTTATGTCGAGCCGCCGATCTATGCGCCTCCGGTTGTCGTTGCGCCGCCGTACTTTTACGGCCCACGCCCATTCCCGCATCGTCATTTTTACTAAGCGCGGCTAACTGCTCAGAGCCTGTGCCAAGCGAACAAAGCCTGCCACGTCGATTTCTTCGGCGCGGCGGGTCGGCTCCAGGCCCGCTGCATCAAGAAGGGCCAGTGGGTCTTTGCCGAGGCCCTTCAGCGATTGTCGCAACATCTTGCGGCGTTGCCCAAAGGCAGCTTGGGCAATTTGCGACAACGCCCGCCTGTCACATGGCAAAGGCGTCCCGCGTGGCACGAGTTCCACAACCGATGACGTCACCTTTGGCGGTGGTGTGAAAGCGGAAGCTGGCACATCAAACAAAATGCGCGCCTGCGTCCGCCAGCCACACAGAATAGCCAGGCGGCCGTAGTCCGCGCGTTGCTCGGGCGTTGCCACAATCCGCTCGGCCACCTCACGCTGGAACATCAGCGTCAACCGATCAAACCATGGCGGCCACGCGTCACTTTCAAGCCATTGCGTCAGTAAAACCGTCCCCACATTGTAGGGCAGATTGGCAACGATCCGTGCTGGCAGATTGCTGCTTTGACCCTCTGCAGAAGGCTCTTTTTCTGAATTGTGTTTTGCCACGAGCGCGCCCAGATCCGTCGTGGTCGCATCACCCTGAACAATCGTGAGGCGGCCGGGGCAAGCCTCAGCAATTTCGGCAAGTGCTGCAAGACAACGTTCATCGCGCTCGACTGCGATGACGTGCGCGGCACCTTCCTGCAACAAAGCGCGGGTAAGGCCGCCGGGGCCAGGCCCAACCTCAACGACAGTCACGCCTTTGAGGGGACCTGCCGCCCGTGCAATCTTTCCGGTCAGGTTCAAATCGAAAAGAAAGTTCTGGCCAAGCGACTTCTTGGGGTCGAGCCCATGTTTGGCGACCACGTCTCGCAATGGGGGAAGCTGGTCCAGACTGCTCACCTTTGGCTTGCTTGTGATTGAGTGTCCGCAATCTGACGTGTGTCGCTCAGTCGTCCGGCAAGGTCCAGCGCTGCGACAAGGCTCGCAGGATCGGCGATGCCCTGACCGGCAATGTCATACGCGGTTCCGTGATCTGGCGATGTGCGCACAAACGGCAGCCCGAGCGTGACGTTTACCGCGCTGTCAAAGGCCAGGGTCTTCACGGGAATCAGCGCCTGATCGTGATACATGCAGACGGCGACGTCATATTTTGCGCGCGCACTGGCATGAAACAAGGTGTCAGCGGGCAGGGGGCCGATCACAGAAAGTCCTTCTGCGCGCAGGTCCGCGAGTGCGGGCGCAATGATGTCGAGCTCTTCGCGTCCCATGGAACCGGCTTCGCCCGCATGTGGATTGAGCCCGGCCACGGCGAGCCGCGGCTGTGAAATTCCAAACCGCTCCGTCATGTCGCGGGCGACAATACGGCAGGTGTCTTTCAAAAGAGTGCCTGTCAGCAGGCTGAAAACGTCTTTCAAAGCCACGTGGATCGTCACGGGCACAACCGCAAGCACAGGCGACCAGAGGAGCATGACCGGCCGGGCGGCAACGCCATAATGTTTCGTCGCTAGGTCACCTAAAAACTCCGTGTGACCGGGGTGACGAAAGCCACTTTTGTAAAGCACGTCTTTTGAGATTGGATTTGTCACCACGGCATGCGCATGGCCCGCATGGACGTCGGCCACCGCGCGTTCGATTGACAGAATTGTGGCTTTTGCATCTGCCGCGTTGGGCATGCCGGGGCGGCCTTCGACCGGAACGCCGAGGCTGACAACGGGCAGGCTTGAGGCAAAATGTGCGGACGCTGTCTGCGGCGTCGTTTCAGCGATTGGCACATCAAGGCCAAGTGCGTTGGCACAGCGCTGAACCTGTGCTGCGTCCGCCAACAGATAAAACGGCCGCGTTTGAGGACCCCGTTGGCCCCAGGCTTTCAGCGTGATTTCAATGCCGATGCCGGAAGCATCCCCCTGCGTGACAGCGAGGGGACGGATCGCAGCCACGTGTGAAGGGTTCGTCATTCCGGCTGGCCCTTATTTCACGACCACAAGTGCGTGGCTGCGCATCTCTTTGTAGGCCTTCTCAGATGCACCCTCGAGGCGCTGGTAGAGCAGTTCGCTGCGGATGTCAGCCCCGGCGGTCTGGTCGTCCTTGATGCTCTTGCGTTCGCACACCGCGATCATTTCGAGCCCATTGGGGCCGCGCTCGGGTGTTGTCAGATGCCCGATCTCCGTGTGATCCAGCATGTCTTTCAACTTGTCGTTCATGCCATTGCTGTTGCGCGAAATGGGCTCCTTCACCGCGACTTCGTTCATGGCCCGGGCCAGCGCCTGGCCAGACTGGCAATCCGTGAATCGTGCGCGCAGGCCACTGGCTTCACGCATGCGGCCGTCGTACGCGCCAGCGCCCGCATTGAGGGGCACAACGAGAATGACCTGACGCAAAACGTATTCCGTGACGCTGGTACCTTTCCCGCGCTTGGCGAGGGCAGCCTGGACGTCGGCCTCACTGACCTCAACCGTCTTGTTGAGCGCGCCGATGTAGGAATTCCAGACGTGCTCCGCCTTGAAATGGTCTTTCCAATGGCTCTCATCAATCCGGGCGCTTTGCAGTCCTGCGCCCAACTGCTGTGGCGTGATCTTCGCCCGCGCGGCGTCGCGGCCGCCTTGAATGAGGATGTCCTGCTCGCTGGCCGTGATTTGATACTTTGCCATTTCACGCAGCTTCAAACGGTCCGCAATCAGGCTCTCGATGGCATCCTGACGGCCTGCCGGCTGTTTGAGCACGCGCAGCAGGCGTATGCGCTGGTCCACATCATAGCTCGTGATCGGGTCCCCGTTGACGGTGGCTGCCAATTGCTGGGCATGGGCTGGAAGCGCGGACAATGTGACCGCTAAAAACATGGCGAGGGACGCAGCCGAAGCGCAGCTCAGGGTCAGGTTCAAGCTGAGAGATAGGGCGCTGGACATGTGGCTGAGGCGGAAACGGCGAGACGTCATGGTCACCTTGTCGATGTTGGGTCCGACCGGTCGAGCCGGACGATGATGTGCGGGTCATCCCTAAAGAAAATGGCGCCAAACCCCAAATCGACAGTCGGCACGTCTGCCTTAACTGGCTGTCGGGGTTTTGACAGACGGCATTCATCACACAGATGGTGTCAGTTCGCCGTTGAGTTGGAGCCAATGCCCGACTTCACGGTGGCACCGCCCAACGTGCGCAGCTGCAATTGCACGACAATTGTCTGGTTCCGCACGAGAGTATTCGTGCCTGTTCCGTTGTCCTGGTAGGCGGATACATAGTTCACGCTGAGTGTGGTGCAATCGTCCGTGTAGCCTGCACCCACTCCGAGCCCCGCAACGGTGAATAGCGGCGAGCGGGCGGAGTTTGGTTGCAAATGGTGCGACATGTCGAAGACAACGTTGGAATTGAGGTACCAGTTCTCATTGATTTTGTATTTGGAACCCACGGACAGACCCTCGCGACGGGCCGCAAAGCCAATCGCTTGCTGCGATTCATAGCGTGCATATTGCACGTTGAAGTCGACTTTCGCGAAGCTTGCTCGTGCGATGAGATCAATCCGACGCGGCTGGAAGCTCGACACGTCAAGGCGGGTCTTTGCGATGAACGAGAAGGTACTGTTTGGCGCGATCAAAACACGGCCGATGTAATCAGACATGCGACGATCAAGGCCGGAATCCAGTCCAATGTTGGCGGCGTCCGGCGAGCTGTAAGAGTTCTGGCCCGCCAATTGGTAGGATTGGCCAAACATGAAATTGGCGTAGGCACCATTGTTCATCATGAGCGAATATTGGGCGCCGTAATTGACGCGGGTGCCGCCTTCGAACCGGTCATAGCCCGAGAAGCGGTTCCACTCGAACAAGTTGGTGTCATCGAACACGAGGCTCTGGGCGTCCTCGTTCACAAGGGCCCGATTGGTGGTTTCGTTTGGACGCACGATAATCTGAGCAATGGGTTCCAGCACATGGGTTGCCCATTCAGTCCGCGCGATCAGCGGCAACCGCCACTCGAGGCCGACCCCCGGAACCGCCTGACCACGGAAGCTGGTGTCCTGCGAGCCAGCAAATGTGGCCTGATTGGCGTTTGAAATGCCGTACTGCGAATTGCTGCTGTTTTGGTTGAGCATCGACCCGCTGAGATGCGCAAACGTGAACGGGGTCCACACGTTGCCCATCGAGTCCACAAACTTGCGCTTCCACGTCAGGTTTATGGTGGCGCGGCTGTAATCGCCGCCGATGCCACGCAGCAAGCAGGTGCTTCGCGTGTAGGTCGCGCACACGTCGAAGAGTTGATACGTGGGGTCGAGTTGGCGCGCGCCAACCGATTGATAGGCCGCCAACTCGCGCGTCAGATGGGTGAAATTGGCATCAACTTCGAGCTGACCACCAATGCCCCACGACTTTGCCGGATCGAGATCGACCGTCTTGTTGTAATCGACAACTGGGGCGACGAGCGGCTGCTGGCGCGCAAGATCATGCGCCGTCATAGGCTGGAAATAATATCCATTGAGCTCGAAAAGACCACGATCACCCTGGCCGATCAGGAACACGTTCGACCCGCGTTCCTTGTTGTACCAGCTCGTCGGATCTTCGCCCGGCAGGCGATAATTGGTCTGGAACCAATTGTCCGTGGTCAGCGCGACGCTCCAGCCAAACTTCCACTTGTCGTTGATGTAGAACTTGCCGTCCGTTTCAATCTCGCCGCGGAATGTCCTGTTGCCAGGCCCGGAGGGTGCCGGGCTGAAGATGCCGGGGTCTTTCTGGAAGATTCCAGCGGCGCGGATCTTGTAGGCGCCGTTGACGAACTTTTGCCGCCATTCAGCCTCGCCCAGCAGACCCTGCTTTGAATAATAGGTCGGCGTGAGGGTCAGATCGTAATCAGGCGCAATCGCCCAGAAATACGACATGCCGACGCCGTAACCAGATTGCGTGCCCTGGCTAAAGACCGGCGATAGAAAACCAGACTTCCGCTTGACGGTCGGGTCAGGCGACGAGAAATAAGGGAAATAGGCGACAGGAAGCCCCCACAGCTCCAACACTGCGTCTTCGTAATAAATCGTCTGCTCATCGTTTTTATGGATGATGCGCTTGGCTCTGATCTGCCAGGTTGGCGGTTTCGAGGGATCATCCTTACAGGGCTCACACGCTGTATAGGTGCCGCGCTCGAACACGGACGTATCACCTTCGGCACGCTCAACACGGTTGGATGTGAAGTACGTCTTGTCTGCCATGTTCGCGTGGAGCGAGTCGATGAAGCCGTTCTTGAAATCGTCGGTGAGGTCGAACCGTTCGCCGTAGGCAACCGTTCCGTCAGCCTCGGTTAGCTTGGCATGACCCTCGGCCCGGACACGATTGGCTGCCCGATCATAGGTGACAATGTCGGCCTGCAGAATGCGACCCTGATAATAAAGGCGCGCGTTGCCCTTGGCAGACACGGTGTTGCGATCTTTGTCGTAAATCAGCTCATCGGCCTGCACCAGCAGGCGATCGGGCTCTTTCGACTTGTTTTTGCCAGCACCAGCCAAGCGGTCGTTCAATGTCTCGGCGTGCGCGCCGGATACGATCAGTGAGCCGGTCGTGAGACCAAGTCCGACTGTGAACCCGATAAGGAGCAGGGCCGACGCGCAGACGTGCGTGAGGGTCGCGCGCAGGGACAGCACGCGTCGGCGCAGTTGAGCTGGTTGGCAATCGGGCCCCCGCATCAACCGTCTTCCTGAACAAGGAGAACCAACGTACCCAACATACTTCCGACTATGGCTGGCGACCACGCCGCGACGGGCGTGCTCAAGAGACCGGCACCCCCAAGGTCGCCGACAAGCTTCGTCGCCACGTAGAGCACGAAGCCCGAAGCTACGCCACCGGAAACCATCTGGGAGATACCACCGAACCTGAAAAATCTTAATGAAAAGCACGCGGCCACCAGAACCATCGCGGCCAAGAGTAAAGGTCTAGCCAGAAGTGTCTGAAAACGCAAACGATATTGGGTTGCATCGAGACCCGCAGTCTCAGTCCTTTTTGAGACGTCCAGAAGGCTCCAAAATGGCACAGATTCAGCCGCAACGAAGGATTGCGTCACCTGCTCGGGTGTGAGGTTGGTTGCCAGAAGATAGGACCCCAAAAGCTGAGGCTCCTCACCAATTGCGGAGACTCGGGCGTCTTCAAGTTGCCAGACGCCGGGAAGAAGCTTGGCCTTTGCCGCTTCAACCCGTTCAACGAAGCGATTCTGCTCGTCAAAGACGAAGGCGCTAACTCCAGAAAGGACCTTGCCCTGATCGCTGGACCGCTCGGCGCGGATGATCGACTGGCCATCAACACTCTGCTGGCGAATCCAAAGGCTCGAAGGCCCATCATTGCGCTCGCGGCGGCCAAACAGATCCGTCTCAATCTGATCGGCCCCATCTTTCATGATCGCCGACAGGGGATTGTAGATTGTGGTGCTGATGATGCCGATGAGACCGACGGCGAGAACCGGCGGCAGCAAAAACTGCCAGACCGAGACGCCCGCCGCACGGGCGACCACCAATTCGAGCCGCCGCGTCAGGCCGACAAACGCGAGCATGGCCCCGCCCAGGACGGCAAAGGGAAGGACTTGTTCGGAAATGGAGGGAACCCGCAAGAAGCACAACCACGTCACAAGCAACGCGGTGGCGTTCGGCAACGTGCTGGCTCGACGCAGCATTTCGACGAGATCAACCAGATAGATGAGAGCGACGATGGTGGCGAAGACGCCCAGAACCGACTTCAAAAACCGGATGAAAAGGTAACGCCCCAGGGTCCAGCCGATCATGCGCGTCGCAGCCGTGCTTGATGGATCGGGAACAAACGGACGAGAGCGGAAGCCCATTCATCAACCGGCAGGACGAAGACATGCAGCGTCGCACCTGCGAGACCGAGCAGGGGTAGGGCGTACATGACGAGGACACCGGCCTGATATTTGTTGGCCAGCGCCGTTGCCCAAAAACCAGCGGCCCGCAGCAGCAGAACCGTCACCACGGCGCCTGCGATGGCGACCCCGCGCCCCTGCCGTGTGGTGCGTGGCTGCGCCATAGCGGCAAAGCCGATAAAGGCCAGGACGAGCGCCCAAAGCGGAGCCACGAACCGGTCATGCAATTCCGAGCGAAGCGGTCCCAGGTTCAGCGGCGCCCACGTGTCGTTCGGGTCGGGCGAGAT
>CAIZGQ010000334.1 GCA_903932565.1 uncultured Hyphomicrobiales bacterium | reverse complement strand
GACGGCAATCCGCATGACGGCGCAAAGGTCATCGCCAAGATGAAGGAAATGCCGACGGATGATCCGCTGTTTGGCAAGGGCGAAATCCGCATCGATGGCCGCGCGATCCACCCCGCTTATCTCTTCGAAGTGAAGAGCCCGGCTGAATCAAAGGGCGAGTGGGACCTCTACAAGCTGGTCTCCACGATTCCTGCGGCTGAAGCCTTTCGTCCGTTGGCCGAAAGCGCCTGCCCGCTCGTGAAGAAGTAAGACCTGTTTCGCCTTCTCCCGCTCGCGCGGGAGGAGGCACTTTGTGACGACCGATCAACACAATCGGCCTTTGCCGGAGACCCCATGCAAGCGCTTTACGGCCAGCTTCTCATCGGCTTGATCAATGGAGCGTTTTACGCGCTGCTCAGTCTTGGGCTGGCTGTCATTTTCGGCATGCTCAACATCATCAATTTCGCCCACGGCGCGCTCTACATGATGGGCGCGTTCTGCGCCTATTTTCTGCTGAATGTGCTGGGCCTGAATTATTGGTATGCGCTGGTTCTCGCTCCGCTTGCCGTGGGCATTCTGGGCATGATCATCGAGCGCACGATGCTGCAATGGCTCGCCGGGCTCGATCACCTTTACGGGCTGCTGCTGACCTTCGGCCTGGCGCTCATCATCCAGGGCATCTTCCAGAATAATTTCGGCTCGTCCGGATTGCCCTATGCGATCCCGCCGCAACTCACCGGCGGGCAAAATCTCGGCTTCATGTTCCTGCCCAATTATCGCGCCTGGGTGATCGTCTTCTCGCTCGTCATCTGCATTGCAACGTGGTTCGTCATTGAACGCACCCGGCTTGGGGCCTATTTGCGCGCGGCTACAGAAAACCCAACGCTGGTGCGGGCGTTTGGCATCAACGTGCCCCGCATGATCACGCTGACCTACGGGTTTGGCGTGGCGCTGGCAGCCCTCGCAGGCGTGCTGGCAGCACCCATCAATCAGGTGCGACCGCTCATGGGCGCGGATTTCATCATCGTTGTCTTTGCCGTGGTCGTCATCGGCGGCATGGGCTCGATCATGGGGTCCATCGTGACAGGCTTTGGGCTGGGTCTCGTGGAAGGCCTGACGAAATATTTTTATCCCGAAGCTTCCAACACAGTCGTGTTTGTCGTGATGGCAATTGTGCTGGCATTCCGCCCGGCGGGCCTGTTTGGAAGGACTGCCTGAGATGTCATCGAGCCCTCCCTCCGCCATCAACTCGCGCGCGCTCGCATCAAGCAACACCGGCACGGCCGAGCAGATTCTTTTTCTGGGCTTGGTCGCGGTTCTCATCATTCTGCCGCTGACCGGGCTCGTCTATCCATTCTTCCTGATGCAGGCCCTGTGCTTTGCGCTCTTTGCCTGCGCCTTTAACCTGCTCATCGGCTTTGTCGGCCTGCTGTCCTTCGGCCACGCCATGTTCTTAGGGTTTGGGGCCTATGTGGGCGCCCATGCGGCCAAGGAATGGGGCCTGACGCCGGAACTCGCGATCCTGTGCGGCTTGCTCGCGGCGGCCGCGATCGGCGTACCCGTTGGACTTCTCGCCATCCGGCGGCAGGGCATCTATTTCGCCATGACAACACTCGCCATGGCGCAGATGGTCTACTTCATCTGCCTGCAGGCGCCATTCACCCATGGCGAGGATGGCATCCAGGCCGTGCCCCAGGGCAAGCTCTTCGGGCTCATCAATCTCTCAAGCCAGAACGCGCTGTATTACACCGTGCTGGCGCTGTTTGTGAT
>CAIZGQ010000333.1 GCA_903932565.1 uncultured Hyphomicrobiales bacterium | reverse complement strand
TCCGCACGGCAGGCGCGCAGATAACTTGTGAAAAGCTCTGCAGCCTTCCGTGCTGTGTCTTCGGACGCTGGCGCGTCGGCGACAATCGTCGTCAGAAAGCCGCGCCACTCGGCGGCCAAGGGCGCCCGCACGGCGGATGTCGAGGCCTCGAGCGTTTCCCGTGACCATTGCGCGTAAGATTTCGTCAGCAATGGCAGATCAAGCAGCCATTCGCCGGGGTAATCCACAATATCAATCGAAAGAGACGCCGGTCCCTGCCGCCACCCTGAGGTGCGCACAAAATCGATGGTGAGGCGGAGTTCCGACACGCGTCGCGTCGATTGCGGCCAGTGGCGTGTAGCGGGATCGGCGGTGAGCGCTGCCAGATGATCTTCATAAGTAAAACGCGGCACGGCATCGTCCGGCTGCGGCGCGAGGCTGGCCCCGCGCAGGCGGCCTTCTGCCGACACGCGGAACACCGGCATGGGATTGCCCGTATCAGCAGCCTGTGTGTTCGCTGTCCGCATCAGATCGTGCACGAGCGCGGTGATGAAAACCGTTTTCCCGGCCCGCGACAGGCCTGTCACGCCAAGGCGGATCGCGCCGCCACGGGCAAAATCCAGGAGGCTCTGCGCAGCAATCTGCGCGGCCTGCCCAGCCTCGGCGGCGAAGTCGGCGATGGAGGACAAGGGCAGACCCTTCTGGAATGGTGCGAAAAGAGTGGCACAGCCTAAGATATGGGGAAACTGCCGCCGATTTTGAGGGGCACGCGCCTCATAGGGCCTTCGACAGCCGCCACATGGCCCAGAGCCGCCGCCATGAGGGCGCCTCGACCAGCGTCTTGAACGGCGCGTAGTCCGGCTTCTCCATTTGCCGCAGATAAAGCGGCACCAACGCCAGCGGCAGAAGCACAGCGCGGGACTCTTCGGTGAGAGACGGCGCGGCAGCTAGCGCAGCAGCGTGGTGGCCTTGGATGATCTGACGAAGTTCGCCAAGCGCTGCGCGCGTATTGGGCGCGTCATATCCAGCCACGATCTCGCTTCGCGACAAGCCATGCCGCTCCAGCACGTCGGCGGGCAGATAAACCTGCCCCCGCGCCGCATGCCACGGCAGCGCGCGCAACAGCCCCGTCATGGCGTAGGCGACACCCGCATGGCCGACAGCATCGGCGCCCTTGGGCTCGTCCCCCTCGGTGAGGACAATCGCACCCAACCGCATCAGGATCGAGGAGGTCTCGCCGCAATAACCTTCCAGATCGCCCTGCGTCGGCATCGGGTCGTCGTAGAGATCAAACGACCGCGCATCGATGAGATCAACCAATGCCTTGGCGGGCAATTTGAACCGCGCCATCGTGTCGAGGACAGCTGCGGCGACTGGATTGCCCCCGACAGCGCCGCGTGCCTGCCCGTTGATCGCATCGCGCCACCATTGATGGCGGACCTCGCCGAGCATCGGCTCTGAGACGATATCGCGGACGCGGGCGACTTCGAGGCTGTAGGCATAGAGCGCGTAGAGATGCGGACGCAGGGCTGCTGGCGCAAACAAGCCGCTCAGCCAGCGGTCGTAATCGGCCGCGCGCACTTCCGCCTCGCAATGCGCATAAGCTGAGACAAGGTTTGGATCGGCGCTATCGCTCATGGCACGGCAAGAAAAGCAGCAGCCACGCGGCGCTTTTCTTCCAGCAGGATGTTGTAGGTTGCAATCGCCGAGCCGGTGCCCATGGCGTCCACGCCAATGCCAGCCGCACGCAGATACTGACGCAGCGAGGACTTGATTGGCATCAGGCTCGGGCCCGTGCCGATAATGAGAAGTTCAATACTTCCCGGCGCTTCCTGCAAGAGCGCCGCCAGCGAGCTTTCCGTGATGTCGGCCAGCGTTTCTGCCGACCACGCCTGGATTCCCGATGGCAGTGCCAGGATTGATCCCCGGTGGGACATGTCGGCAAAGCGAAAGCCACCAGCGCCATAGCCATCAATCATATGCTGACCAGGCACAAAACCAGACGGCTGAGATTGAGGTTGAAACTCGGGCCGAGTCGGATCGCTCATGCCACCACCGCTTTCACTGCACGCACATCAGCGCCAACGCTCACGCCGAGGCTTGCGCCTTCCGCGTGGCTTTCCCGGCCTTGCTCTCCGCACTCTCCGGGGCCTGACCATCACCGGTGCGCACCCCAAGATAAATCAGGATCGGCGAGCAGATAAAGATCGAGGAATAGGTTGCAACAAAGATGCCCCACATCATCGCGACCGAGAACGAACGGATCACGTGGCCGCCAAACAACACCAGCGACAGCAGTGCCAGAAACACTGTGGTCGCCGTCATGATGGTGCGTGGCAGCACCGCGTTGATGGAAATGTCGATCATCTCGGGGATCGGCATCTTCTTGTACTTGCGCATCATCTCACGAATACGGTCGAGCACAACGACCGCCTCGTTGAGCGAATAGCCAACGATGGTGAGAATGGCGGCGATCGAAGTCGTGTTGAACTCAAGCTGGGTGATCGAAAAAAAGCCCACTGTCAGCAGGAGATCATGCATCGTCGCGATGACGGCAGCGATGGCAAACTGCCATTCGAAGCGAAACGCTAGGTAAGCAAGCACCGCCACAATCGAGAGCACCACACCCAGCGTGCCTGACTGCACGAGTTCGCCCGAGACGCGTGGACCCACGACTTCGACGCGGCGGAATTCCCACTTGCCATCGAGGGCCGCCTTCACGCGGTCAACGGCGGCCTGTTGGGCAGCATCTCCACCGGGCTGAACCCGCACGCGGATCGTTGCATCAGACTCGTTGCCAAAGCCCTGCACTTCAACGTCGCCGAG
>CAIZGQ010000332.1 GCA_903932565.1 uncultured Hyphomicrobiales bacterium | reverse complement strand
GCCCAGCGTCTTGTGTCCGCCATGTGCGGTGGCGCCATTGAACTGCGCCGCCCGACAAGCCACGCCACCTATCTGAGCCCGACAGCATCACCGACACCAAGCCGCGAGGCTGCAGTCGATCTTCGCAATACGAGTGCCGAGCGTCGTCGCGCGGCCGACGGCCCACGTGCTGGTTTGAACATTCGCAAGGGTGGTGAGAGCGCCTGATTCCAATCCAGCGATCAGGACGCGTCAGCAAGATCGAGGAAATGCCGTCCGGCGCAATCCTCTATTTCGATGATCCAAAGATCGTGGTCAAAGCTGATCTCGCGTTTCAGGCGCGCCTCGGCATCGATATTATCCAGCGTCGCGTCCTTGTGGATGCGTTGCCAGAGGCGCTCCACGCCAGCTTCAGGGTTTTCACTTTGTGGTGCCGGTCCATACAGCACTGAGGTGCCGTCCAGCAGATCAACCTTGATGAAAATGGCGCCGGCCTCGGCTGAGCCGCGCCGCCGCAACATCGCCGGAACACCTTCGCTGCCGCATCGCCGGATATAGGCAGCCACCCAGATATCGGCGCGCAGACGCGACATTCAGTGCTGCGCGTCCGGGGCGGGGTTTTTTGTCATGGGATGGCAATGCCGGTCTGCGCGGAAATCTGGCGCGCCAGTTTGGTCGACACGTCGCCGGTCGGCGGCATGTGATTGCGCCGTTCGAATTTCTCGATCGCCTGCCGGGTCGTGCCGCCCAAGATGCCGTCAACACGGGCATCTTTTGGCGACAGGCCGAGCTTGATCAAGCCGCGCTGGATGCCCGCGACGCGATCCGGATCCGGCATCGGCGCAAGAACGCTTGGCGCGGCTGGCGCAACATTCGCCTTGATCAGCGCGCTCATTGGGTCCTGTGCCTCATGATTGGCGACACGCACAGGAGCAGGGGCGCTGGCTGCAGCGGCTTGCGGCTGCTGGCCTGCAATCAACGCTGCAATGGGTGAGGATTGCACGGAATTGGTTGCGTTTGTCGGCAGTGCTGCGGCAGGGGCAACTGAGGCGGTCTCGCCCGTGGTGCGGGCAATGAGGGCGGCCATGTTGGCCGGGCGCGGAGCCGGCATGGGCGGAAGTGCTGCGAGACCGGCATTGGCATTCGCCTGCGGCGTCACAGTCGCGGGCAAAGCATCCGGCACATGCGCAAACAAGGGATGCGGATGCGGGCCGGTCTGCAGCACCAGCGCGTTGACGATGATGCCGACCAGCGCCAATCCAAACAGGCCACCAAACAGGGTTTTCCCGGGACTGCGCACGAGTGGCACAAGAAACGCCGGGATCACAAGGATATTTTTGGCAAAGGCGGTTTTGGAACCGCGCGGTGCGCTGCCGCGCGACGCTGATCCCAATGTCTGGCTCGATGCCGACATCGCCTTTGTTTTGCGAGGCGCCGGAGCGTCCTCGGTCAGATAGAAATCATGATTGGTGCGGGCGAGAGCTTCACGCAATTTTCTTCACCGAGGCAGCAGTTGGGAAACCGGATTCATATTTCGGACGACCAGCGCGCACGATGGTTTCGATACGGGCGGGCCCCGCTGCGGGCAGGGCACCGCCACGGCAATCGAGTGGCAGGCGAACCGTCACAGATGTGCCATCGCCCTGTGCGCTCTCAATGCTGATTGAGCCGCCATGCAGGCCGACAAGTCCACGCACAACGGACAGACCAAGGCCCGTGCCTTCATAGGGACGATCATAGGCGTTGCGCGCCTGGAAGAACGCATCGCCCAAGCGCGGCATGTCTGGCGCGCCAATGCCGATGCCGGTGTCGGACACCGAGAAGGCAACGCAATTGCCTTCTGCGCGAACGCTGACCGTGACGATGCCACCGGGCGGCGTAAACTTCACGGCGTTCGATAGAAGGTTGATAAGAACCTGTTTGCAGGCGCGTTTGTCGGCGATCAGCTCGGGCAGGTTGGGCGCAATCGTGCGCAGCAATTCGATACTGCCCTGTTCCGCCTTCAAGCTCATCATGTCGCAGCATGTGTCGACCAGCGGACCCACATCGAATGGCTCTGGCAGAATATCGAAACGCCCGGCCTCGATTTTTGACATATCGAGAATGGAATTCACGACCGACAAAAGATGCTGCCCCGAGCCATTGATGATCTCGGCATATTCGCGCTGCTTTGCCGGATCGCTGGGGGCAAGATCCACATTGGCCAGCATTTCGGAAAAGCCGATAATGGCGTTCAGCGGTGTGCGCAATTCATGGCTGACGTTGGCAAGAAAACGATCCTTCCAGGCAGCCGAGCGTTCGGCTTCTTCGCGCGCGGATTCAATCGCCTGCTCGTGCAGCTTGTGGGATGTCACGTCGCGCACGATGGAAACGATAACGGCCTCATCCTTGTCGCCGGGATGGTGGGCGATCTGGCGGGCGCGCAATTCCACCCAGTTGAAAACGGGTTCTTCATACGAGCCAGCGTTGCTGCGCGTTTGCGTTGTGCGCAGGCGCAAGGTTGCGGTCATCGTCTGATCAGAGCCTGCGGCTTCCGACAGGGTCTTGAGATATTTCGGCCGGTCGCCGACATGAATGCGCTCAAAAAACCCGCGGCCCATGATCTCGCGCGTGGACAAGCCAAACAGGCTTTCGCTTTCGCGGCTGGCGAAGAGAACTGCGCCGGACCGATCATGGCGCATCATCAGGTCGCCGATCACGTCTGACAGGGTGGAGAAGCGGGCAGCTTCAACGCGCTCCAGATGGGCACGCATGTCGTGGGTGCGCAAGGCGTACCAGACCAGAGCCACAGTGTAGGCGATGGCCGGTCCGACAAAGAAAGACGAGTGCATCGGCGCGGAGGCTTCGCCGATATGGCTGAAGCCCGAAGCCTGCAGCAGGCAAATGACAACGGCTGTCACCAGTGCGCTGGCGCCAGAGATCATCAGGAGTCCCATGTGCAGGGTGAGAAGCGATTCAAGCGGGGCGAGAAGCAGCCAGGCCAGAACGGCACCGGATGTTTCACCCGCGCCGATGGCCAATGTGCAGACGAGGCCAAGCAAACCAACAAGCCAGATGCCTTGCGCCAGAAACAGCCGGCCTGTCCATGAGACCACGATCACGGCCAGCAACGGCGTCATCAGGCAGGCATAGGCGATCACCATCCACAATGTCGGGACACCCCAGACAGCCAGATAGATTGGCAGAAGAGCGGCCGCCACAAATGAGGTGAGCAGGCGGGCAGCGATGAAAACCTCGTGCTGCCAGCGAACCACTGGATTGCTCCGCGCGCTTGCGTGCACCAGGGCAACGATCCGCTCATTCAGGCTGGACATATGACTCACGCATGCAACTCCGGAACGCGATCCATCCAAGGGGACCGTCTCCTCGCTGTCATCACATTGCCAAGTGCGCCTTAAATGAACCCTAAGCATCGAGGCTCAAATCGTCCGAGAAGGCTCCCAAATCCTTGGAAACCAGCGAATCTGGAGTGATTTCACTCCTATGGTTTAGAACACCTTTCCAAAAACGCCAGCACGCGGCGGCCAATCTGCGTGTCCTTTCGCACACGTGCTGGTTGATGCATCAAATCGGACCGAAACGGCCTTGCATGCTCAACAAACTGTAAAAATTGAAGCGCTGATTCGATTGATCTGTTTGACCCGGCAAAAACGTGTGATGTGCATGATGCAGATGTCGCTGCAAATCGATGGCGACGCTGATGGGTGAATCATGTTTTTCATTCTGCGCTGCGTCTTCTGGCTTGGCCTTGTCTTCGCACACATCGACTGGAGCGTCGGCCAGACTGCCGACCGCGAGGCATTTGCCATGCGTCCGCTGCTCACACAGATGTTGTCGTCCGCTGGCTCGGCGGCAGCCAAAGGCGCGAAGGATTTCTGCGATAGTCATCGACAGGATTGCATCGGCGCGCTGATCGCCACGTCCAACGCGATGAACGACCCGACCCCGGAGTCAGACTTTGCTGTTCCTGCAACGCCAGCGCCGGCCATGGCAACTGGCAAGGTCACCGACGCCAGCAAGGGAACCAAAACGTCGAAGCATTCGCTGGAAGCCTCAGACCTTGGCCCCGCCTGGCGCGGTGAGCCCGCGACCTCAACAGCCCGGCCTGTGACGCGGGGACGCGCGGGCTGACCGCTGCGCGAAGGTGACAGGGAAGCACGCTTGGCCCATAGAGGCGCCAAGCGTTCCTGTCGCCAAGATTGTCGCCGCCATGCCTGTTCCTGCGCTGTCCGAGATCATCGAAAACTTCGCCCTGCTCGATGAGTGGGACGATCGCTATCGTTATCTGATTGAGCTTGGTCGCACCCTTGATCCGCTCAGCCCCGACGCGCACAACGAAGACAATCGCGTGCGCGGCTGCGCCAGCCAGGTCTGGATTGAGACCCATGTGGACGGGGCCGCGAGCCCAGGTCCCGTTTTGAAATTTCTCGGCGATTCCGATGCGCATATTGTGCGCGGGCTCGTCGCGCTGACCCTGTCTTTGTATTCGGGTCAAACTGCGAAAACCATTCTGTCGACCAACGCCTTTGATACGTTTGAGGAACTTGATCTTGCCTCGCATCTCACCCCGCAGCGCTCGAACGGGGTGCGCGCGATGATCGAGCGCATCCGGGCCGACGCCAGCAAGGCTCTGGAGCAGGCCTGAGCCTGCAAAATCTGAGCGCGCAAGATCTGAGCGCACTTGGTTTTGCCGCGCGCCCAGAGGGTGTTCGATTTACATCGTGGGCCGGAAATCCTCCGTGCCCCAATGTCGCATCGGCGCCTTCGTGCGCCCGGTTGTCTCGACCTCCGTGCCGTAGTGCCGTGCCAGGGATTTCAGCGCCATGCCCAGAACCACCTTGGCCGAGCGCGCAGGCCAGCCGCGTTCGAGTTCCAGCGTCTCCATGCCCTTCAGAAACCCGCAGACGTCGAGAAGGACGCCCGAAAACTCGGGGCCAGTGGCGTCAAGCGCGTTACGCGCGCGTTGCCTGGCGGCGATGACGGCGTCCGTATAATTCATCGGAGTGCCAGATGGATCGCTGCGCGGCGTTGGCGACCAGTTGGCGCTGAGGCGCGGCACCATTTGCGCCGCCGTCAGGTCGCGTCGCAAGCGCTCACCGGCCTCCAGCGAGGCTGGGTCAACCAGCGCCTTGCCATCGCGACCTTTTCGAATGGCGAGCCAGGCGAGCGGACTTTCCGCCCGCTCGACAGCTGGTACATGCGCCGCCGTGTCACCGGCACGTATAGCGCCATGCTGGGCCCGAAACGGCGTCACGCCAGATGTTTCTGTCATCTGCGACGCGTGTCGCGCCAGGTGGGCCCGGCCTGGCTCTGTCAGGACCATCCGGCGCTTGTTGGAGCGCCCGGGGCTTTCCCAGACGGCGAGGTCGTCCGCCAGCAGGGCCGCCCCGGCGGCGGGGGTGACTGACGCCATCCGGACCGAGACATTATTGCGCGGTGCCACGACCTGCAGGCGACCGGGTGGCTCGGACTCGACGCCATAGGCGTTGGGCTGTGCCAGCGCCTCCAAAAGTCGGAGGGCTTCTGCCGGCAGGGCCGCGCGCGGGATTTTGGCGCCGCGTGGTTTTCCATAAACTGCTGACATCAAAGGTCTCCCCGCAGATTGGTGAGGAGAAATGCATCTGCCCAGCGGCAGGCAGTAGCCTCCAGCTCGCCGATGGTCTGATCGAAGACCGGACAATCGCGTTTGTCCTCGATCTGGTTGCACGCATGCCGGAGCGTGGATTTGTCCCGACCAAAAGCGCGCGCGCAGTCAGCCAGAGGCACGCCGAGGCCGACATGCGCGAGATATATGGCGCATTGCCGGATATAGGCTGCCCGGCGGGAGCCCCGGCCAGACTGCAAGATGTCAGCCTCCCCAGACTGCAGCACCGCACTGGTGAGTTGGATGGCCAGGCGACAAAGGCTGTCGGCTTGGGACGTGGGGATGCCCGGGCGGACCGGCGCACGCAGGGTCCGTGGCCTGGGTGGTGTGGGGCTCCCGATGGAGGGGAGGGCAATTTGCATTTTGAAAACTCCTGAACGCGTCGTCGCAATGTCCGAACGCTATCAGGAGATTTTATTCTTAGTCAATAGGCCTAAAAGCCGTTTATTTTGCTATTCGTCTATCCCCCTCCGGCTCCAAGCCCTGACAATGCAGGCTTGGAGCAAGGAGTTGTGGCGGATGTCAAAAATCAGGAGTCTACGTCTGTTTGAGCAGGCAAATCAGGCGCTCAACGGGATGATTGCGCAAGGCGGGCGACATTATGACCGCCGCCGCAATCTGGGACGCTTGCTGCCACTGGGGCCCGATGAAATTGCGGACAATAGTCCTGAAGCAGTGCGGCGATTGCGGCTGATGCTCGCGCGGGCCCTGCGCCGGGAGCGCGCGCTGGGGCGGGCCGGGCATTGGTCCTATGACCTCAACCGACACATCGGATTGTTGCAAGCCTATCGGGCTGAAACAGGTCGGGGGCCATCTGCGCCAGCCTGACGCAAAACGCCACCCCGAGGGGTGGCGCTTTGAAACAGTCACGAACCTTGGACGATCATCGGCTCAGCGCTTGACGCGCCGCCGCTGCTGGCCAAGGCCCATTTGCTTGGCAAGGGCCGAGCGCGCCTTGGCGTAATTGGGTGCAACCATCGGATAATCAGCCGGCAGGCCCCACTTCTCGCGGTAGTCTTCCGGCGACATGTCGTACTGGGTGCGCAAGTGGCGCTTAAGGGATTTGAACTTTTTGCCGTCTTCCAGGCACGTGATGTAGTCGTTCGTGACAGACTTTTTGACAGCGATCGCCGGCTTCAGGATTTCCTCAGTCACAGGAACAACGCCGGTGTTCACGCGCGAAAGAGCTGCGTAGATGTCATTGATAAGGGCTGGAAGGTCGCTGGCAGGAACAGAATTGTTGCTGACATAGGCAGAGACGATATCGGCCGTCAGCTCAATGAAATTCGCGGAACCCATGGTATCGGTCATCTTGATTGCCAGTCCTATTGAGTTGTTTCATATGCGAAAACGTATAGGGCGCCGGTGAGTTTAGGTATCGCAGGCATACAATATCTGTATGCGATTGACGCCGAAGCAACGCGCAGAAATCTAAATTGATTGGATTGTGCGAGCAAGTGGAGCTTGTGTGCAAATTTCTTTTTTGGCTGTGTCGACATCCCAGTCGGTCGTAAAACATCTCATGTCAATCAGGAAAGACTATAGAGTTTCAAATAAATCTGCAAAACGTCCAATTCGAAGGGTGGCATTTCTAATCTGGCGTGCCGCCGAGTGACGCTTGGTCACGCCGCCCGGAAGCTGTCTGGTCGATGACATCAACGTCGCCTATCGTCGGATGTGACGCGGATACACGGCCACCCATCTCTGGAACAACGATGACACAACATCCCAAGCTTGCCCTCGATGCGGCCGCACCCGTTGCGCAGCAAAAGCCGACGTCGCGCATCGTTCACGGCGTCGAATTGCATGACGAATATGACTGGATTCGCGCCAGCAACTGGCAAGACGTCCTGAAATCACCAAAGGCTCTGCCGGCCGATATTCGGGCCTTAATCGTTGCTGAAAAGGCCTACGCCAAAGCTGTGTTGGCACCCACAAAGCCGTTGCAGACGGCGCTGAAGGCCGAGATGCGCGGCCGCATCAAGGAAGACGATTCCGATGTGCCCGTTGAAGATGGTCCCTTTGCCTATTATGAGCGTTATCGCGATGGTGGCGAACATGAGCTGATCTGTCGGTCGCCCCGCACCGGCGGTGCTGAAACAATCCTTGTTGATGGCGATGCACTTGGTGAGAGCAAGGCTTTCTTCGATCTGGGGGACGCGAACCATTCGCCCGATCACGCGCATTTGGCGTGGAGCGTCGACGACAAGGGCTCTGAATATTACACCATCAACGTGCGTGATCTGGCGACAGGCACAGACGTCGAGGCGATCAGCGACACCGAAGGCACCGCCATTTGGGCCGCCGATTCAAAGTCGTTTTATTACGTGCGCCTCGATGACAATCACCGCCCGACGCGCGTCTATCGCCATATGCTGGGAACGCAGCAGGCACAAGACGCGCTGATTTATGAGGAGAAGGACCCGGCCTGGTTTGTTAATCTCGGCCAGACCCAGTCCGGCGCCTACGCCATCATTGATGTGAACGACCACGACGGCGCCGAGCTTTATCTGATTGATCTTCACGTCGCCGACGCCAAGCCGCAGCTGATCCAGGCGCGCTCGCCGGGTCTGCGCTATTCGGTTGAGCATCATGGCGACAGGCTTTTCATTCTGACCAACGCCAACGAGGCTGAGGATTTCCGCATTGCGGAGACCCCGCTGACAAACCTTGGTGTTGCAAGCTGGCGGGATGTCGTGCCGCATCGCGCAGGCTGCATGATTGTCGATCTGTCTGTGTTCAAGGAATTTATGGTGCGGCTCGAGCGCGAAGACGGCTTGCCGCGCATCGTCATTCGCGAGATCGCAACGACCGTTGAGCACAGCATTGCCTTTGATGAAGAGGCCTATTCGCTTTGGCTCGAAGGCATCCTCGAATTCGACACGCGGCTGCTGCGCTTTGGCTATTCGTCCATGACGACGCCAGCCGAGATTTACGATTACGATATGACAAGCCGCACGCGCGTGTTGCGCAAGCGTCAGGACATCCCGTCCGGCCACAGCCTAGCCGATTATATCACGCGCCGTATTTTTGCAATTGCTGCCGATGGCGAGCGTGTGCCCGTGTCTCTGCTCTATGCAAAGTCAACAAAGCTGGATGGAACCGCACCTTTGTTGCTGCAGGGCTATGGCGCTTATGGGCATGCGACGTCCGCCGGGTTTCGCGCTAATCGCCTCTCCATGGTGGATCGCGGCTTTGTTTATGCAATTGCCCACATCCGTGGCGGCACAGATAAGGGCTGGCACTGGTACGTCGACGGCAAGCTTGAAAACAAGGTCAATACGTTCACCGATTTCATTGCCGTTGCCCGCCATCTGATATCTGAAAAGATCACAGCCCATGGGCGTATTGTGGCGATGGGCGGCAGTGCGGGCGGCCTTTTGATGGGTGCTGTTGCGAATATGGCGCCCGATCTTTTTGCCGGGATTATTGCCGATGTGCCCTTCGTGGATGTGTTGAACACGATCCTCGATGGCAGCCTGCCGCTGACGCCCCCCGAATGGCTCGAATGGGGCAATCCCATTCTCGACAAGGCCGCGTTCGAGCGCATTCGATCCTACTCGCCCTATGACAATGTGAAGGCGCAGGCCTATCCCGCAATGCTGGTGCTCTCGGGTCTGACCGACCCGCGCGTCACCTATTGGGAGCCAACGAAGTGGGTGGCGCGTTTGCGGGCCCATATGACGGGCGGCGGCCCAATTCTGCTTGAGACGAACATGGATGCCGGACATGGCGGCGCGTCCGGGCGCTTTGAACAATTGGATGAAGTCGCGCTGGAATATGCCTTTGCGATCGCCTGCGTTTCAACGGCACCGACGATGTGACGACCTTGTGCGGCCCCCTTTTGCGCGCGGCATCCAAGCCGCGCGCTGGCCTTGGTTTTGCCTCAGCTGAAGGCGAGCCTAGCTCTGTTCAGAACCCTGGACGTCTGCAGCGTTCTGGCCTTCGATATGCGCTTTCAATTCGTCCAATGAATTAAAGCGCCAGATGCCGGTGGACGTTTCGGCGTCGATCATGCCATCGGCATACATGACATAGGTCGCACCATTGGCCTCATGGCGTCCGATGACTTCGACTTCGCTCTCGGGGCGAAGTTCGTTCACCAGCAACCCCGCATAGGGCACGGCGGGTTCTTCAGGAACATGCGGTGCGTGATCGCTTTCGTGCCCCTGCAGCGATGTTGCGTCTGATGCAACATGCGTCGGCGCGCCATGTGCGGGTTCTGGCACGGGTTCCAGCGCCGGAATTGGCTCCTCGGTCGCGGGAGCGCTTGGCGATTTTGGCCACGTGCCGCGCGGCAAGGTCATGCTTCGGGCCGGCACGGGTTTGCCAATGGGGGCCGAAGGCGCAACCACTTTTGGCGGTTCCGGCGCGTTTGCGGGCTCAGGCTTGTCGTCGAACATCAGGTCGAATGCAAAGATGTCAGTCCTTGGTTCAGGCGCAGGCTCTGCGTCCAAACGGGGCGTGTCTGCTATTCCGTCAGCCGATGTCGCGACAGCAGCTGGCGTGAGCCCATTTCCGGGCGTCGGGATCGCGGGGGGCTCCAGAAAGATATTGCGGCGCGGGGGCATCGTGAGGCTCGGCGTCGCGGGCTCCACCACGCTGGCAGGGGTGGGGAGAGAGGTCGTGTCGCCAGCGCGTGCAGTTGTGCTGAACCTGCTGAGCGGATTGAAGCGGCTGGCGGGTTTGATGTCGATCCGGGGGCGCTCGGCCGGGCGCGGAATTGCATCGAGGCCATTGCTGCGCGCCGCGCCTGCGCGAATCGGGTCCGCCTCGGCCTCAGAATTGTCGTCGGCCGATGACGTCTCAAACGGCAAGTCCGACGTCAATTCGTCCGCATCCTTCGTGGCTGCGGTCTCTGCATGATCGTGCAACGCGGCGAGGTCGGGAGCAACAGCGGGTGTGAAGTCTGGCGCGGCGGAGACGGCATCAGGAAAAATCGGCGGCGGATTGAAGTCAGGCTCGGACGTCTGCTCGCGTGCCTCCGCAGATTCTGCGACGGGCTGGGCATTTGGCGTTGTGCTGGCAATGCTCACGTGTGGCAACAACGCCTCGAGACGCCCAAGTATAAGCGCAAGGCCAATGGTCAAAAAGCCACCAACCAATAGGACAGAGCCAACAATGGCCTGCGTCTGTCCGCGCTCGATGTCCGAGATCTCAAGCCCAAAGAGCAGTCCGATGGCACCACCAAGGGCCAGAACCGCGCCCAGAGCAATCAAAATAAAACGCATAACAACCTCGACCCCAGCGATCCATAAGTCTTCGAGCCTTCATCTTAACTGTCAGTGGTAAACGTTTAACACAGAGTCAACTACCCAAATGGCAGGCAGTTTTACTCAGGGCCTCTTCGCACAAGCAATGCCAAGCTGAATTTGGACAGGTTTGAATTTCGTCGGAGTGGTTGCCCGTTGTGCCACGACTGCCTAAGTATGGCGTGCCTGCTGGATTTGAAGGGTCGCGCCTGACGCGGCCTGCGCAGCAGACTTTGCGCCACGGAGTTTCTCAATGTCATTCACCCTTCCCGCACTTCCCTATGCTTACGATGCGCTGCAGCCTTATATGTCGAAGGAGACCCTCGAATATCACCACGACAAGCACCATCAGGCCTATGTCACGGTCGGCAATTCGCTGCTGACAGGCAGTGAGTGGGAAGGCAAGTCGCTTGAAGATGTGGTGAAGGGTTCGTACGGCAAGCATGCTGGCCTCTTCAACAATGCCGGGCAGCACTACAACCATCTGCACTTCTGGAACTGGCTGAAGCCCAATGGCGGCGGCGCTATCCCAGGCAAGGTCGAGAAAGCCATCATCGATGGCATCGGTTCGATCGACAAGTTCAAGGAAGAGTTCATCCAGGCCGGCATGACGCAGTTTGGCTCAGGCTGGGCGTGGCTCGCCATCAAGGACGGCAAGGCCGTCATCATGAAGACACCCAATGGCGAAAATCCGCTGGTGCATGGCGCAACGCCGATCCTGGGTGCCGATGTGTGGGAGCATTCTTACTACATCGACTATCGCAATCGTCGCGCCGATTACCTCAAGGCCTTCGTCGATCACATGGTCAACTGGGACTATGTGGAGCAGATGTACGACGCCGCGATCAAGTAAGCGCGGACATTTAAAAATGAAAAAGGCCCCGTTTTGCGGGGCCTTTTTTGTTTGTGTCTCTGTCGGCAATCTTAGCTGCGCGCAACAGCTCCCAAAAAGCGATCAACCGTCTCGCCGACAAGGCGCGCCTCACGGGACACGTCGCGGGCTGCAATCCGCAGGTCACCAGCCGAGCGGTCGGTGGCACCAACGGATGTCGAGAGCAGATTCATGTTGCGCGATGCCGATTCCGTACCGGTCGCCGCTTCTGTCACAGCGCGCGAAATTTCATTCGTCGCTGCAGACTGCTCTTCAACGGCAACTGCGATACCCGCCGTGAAGCCTTCAGCCTGTGTCATGGTGGCCGCAATCGAGGCGATGGCCTCCACGGCCCCGCCGGTGGCGTGCTGGATGGCAGCCACATGCTCGGCAATCCGCTCGGTTGCGCGGGCTGTCTGGTTGGCGAGCGACTTCACTTCCTGGGCGACAACGGCAAAGCCGCGTCCGGCTTCACCGGCGCGGGCCGCCTCGATGGTCGCGTTGAGCGCAAGGAGGTTGGTTTGCGCTGCGATGGCCTGAATGAGGCCAATGATCTCGCCGATCTGCTGCGCCTTGGCGGCAAGCCCATCGATTGTCTGGGTGGTGCGGGCTGTTGTCCGGGCCGCGTCCTGCACAACGGTGCGGGTCCGCGTCACCTGCCGCTCGATCTCGCTGATCGAGGCGGACAGCTCCTCGGATGATGCAGCCACCGTGCGGACGTTGCCGGACGCCTCTGCTGTGGACGAGGCGGCTGCCTGGGCGCGTTCGCTGCTCTCGGTCGTGGCCTTGGAGAGATTTTCGGCTGCGCGCGTCATCTCATCTGTGTGGGAGATCACGCCGGTCAGCGTGTCGCGCATGGTGGCGCGGAATTCCTCAATGAGAAGCTCCATGCGCTGGCGCCGTGTCTCGGCATCTGAATTGGCGCTGTTGATCACCATCTCGAGCTGACGGCGCTCGGCCTCACGTTGGCGCATGTTCTGCAGAGCGTGGGTGACGCTGACGAGCTCGGCGACTGTGTTCTCCGGCAGGCCGGGGATCTCGGCCTGGTCCGGATCGGCCCGGTTCAGGGCTTCTGTCAGCTGCTCCAGGGGTTTGGCCACCCGGTTCATGAGGCTATGGAAGAGCCAGGCTGAGCT
>CAIZGQ010000331.1 GCA_903932565.1 uncultured Hyphomicrobiales bacterium | reverse complement strand
TTGACCTTGGCTTCGGCAGTAAGATTGTCAGCTTCAGGGACGATCAACATCAGCACATCACCGGGCGCAACAACACCACCGATCGTATGAACTGACATCTGGTGCACGGTCCCTGCCAATGGCGCGCGAATATCGATCCGACGCAGCTGGTCCTCCGCCGCAATGCGACGCTCGACAAGTTCGGACACTTTTCCGCGAATGTCGCCAAGCTCTTTGGCAACATCACTCCGCAAATCCTGGTCAATTTGGATAATCTGCAGATTGGTTTCGGCGATCTTGCCGCGCGTCTGCGCAGCACCGCTCACCAATTGTCCCAGTTCGCCATCAATCCGAACGGCGTCGCGTTGCAGCGCCGTCAACCGCTGAATCTGAATCAATTGCTTACGATACAGATCTTCAACACCCTTTAACTCGCTGCTGATGAGCGTTGCTTCTTTCTGCTTGGCGACGATTTGTTTGGCCAGGCCGTCACCCTCTTGCTGCAGCTGAAGAATGCGCTCACCAAGCTGGGATTTTTGCCCGGCCCGTGCGTTACGCCGCAAGAAAAACAGATTTGTTTCCGCATCCAGCAGGCGCATCACGACAGGATCGCTGCCTCGATCTGTCAGTGCAACGGGAAACGCAATCTCATTTTTGTTGTCGCGCTCGGCTTCAAGGCGTGCTTGACGAGCCATCAGCTCATCGAGATTGCTCACCACAATCGCCAGATTGGCACGGGTCACAGTGTCATCCAGCTTGACCAACAAGTCACCGGCTTTAACCCGGTCACCCTCGTTGACATTAATATCGCCAATCACGCCACCGTTGGGATGTTGGATTTTTTTCACATTGGAATCGACGACAAGCTGGCCAGCTGCAATGAGTGCGCCCGAAATCTGTTGGGTGGCGGCCCAGCCGCCAATTCCCAGCGACAACAAAGCAACCAGCGCAATGCCGACCGTAAGATGCAATCGTAAGGACCGATTGTTTTGCATCATGATGTGGAACTCTTCGCCTCGCTCCGGTCGCGCAAAGTCGTGACCGGGCGACTTGGTGCTTCCAGAACCTTTTGCAGAACCTCATCCTTGGGCCCGAATGCTTTCACACGGCCATCGACCATCATCAGTACAAGATCGACAGCTGCAATCGCACTTGGCCGGTGCGCGATCACAATAGCGATCCCACCACGTGCTCTGATCCCGAGGATCGCCTGCGTCAGGGCTTTCTCACCATCCGCATCAAGATTGGAATTTGGCTCATCCAACACAACCAGAAACGGATTTTTATAAAGCGCCCGCGCCAACGCGACGCGCTGCTTCTGGCCAGCAGATAAAGCCCCGCCCGTGTCGCTGACGTGTGTTTCATACGACTCCGGTAGACGCAAAATCATATCATGGACGCCAGCTGCAATCGATGCGTCGATGATGTCCGACGATGTCGCTTCCGGATCAAAACGGGCGATGTTTTCAGCAATCGTACCAGACAGTAGCTCAACGGCCTGGGGCACATAGCCGATATGCGCGCCAAGTTCATCGGCGTTCCAGTTTTCCAGGGCTGCGCCATCAAGCTCAACCCGACCGCGCGCGGGTGTCCACGCATTGACCAGCACGCGCGCGAGCGACGATTTGCCGGACGCGCTCAGGCCGATAATGCCAATGCCATGCCCTGCACTGACTTTAAAACTGACATCAACGACGCTCGCCCGATCGCTCCCCGGCGGCACGATACTCACCCCCTCAACCGTGAGACTTCGCATGGGGGCGGGCAGAGAAATCCTCTGCGCCAAAGGTGCCATTCGCGCGAACAAGGTTTTGAGTCGGCTCCAGCTTTGTCGCGCAATGACAAACGATTTCCAATGGACGATGGCCGTTTCAATCGGCGCCAGGGCGCGCGACGTCAGAATGGAACTGGCGATGATGATCCCACCCGTTGCCTGCTGGTTGATGACCAGCCAGGCCCCGACACCAAGAACGGCCGACTGCAACGCGAGGCGCAAAATTTTCGACAGGACCCCAAATCCGCCGCTCGAATCCGCCGCGCGCATTTGCCCCGTGAGATAGCGATCGTTTGCAACCTGCCAGCGTCCCAACATACGCCCGGACATGCCGAGCGCCTGAATGACCTCGGCGTTGCGGCGGGCTGTCTCGGCGAGTTTGTTTCGCGCACCTGCAAGCTGGGTCGCAGTCTGTTGGGGATTGCGCGTGGCGATTTCGGCAACAATCGTCACACCAATCAGCAGCAACGCACCAATGGAGGCAGTGATGCCGATGAGCGGATGAAATGCAAAACAGATGACGAGATACAGCGGCATCCATGGCAGATCAAACAGCGCAGAGGGCCCAAGTCCCGAGAGAAATCCACGCACGGAATCAAGATCGCGCAGCGGCTGCAGGCCATCTCCCTGCGCCTTTGCGACCAATGGCAGCCGCGCGATGATGCTGAACACATGTGGATTGAGGGCATCGTCCAGAACGCCACCAATGCGCGCAAGTATGCGGCTGCGGATTAGATCAAGAGTGCCCTGAAACACGTAAAGCATGCCTGCAATGATCGCGAGGCCGATCAATGTCGGCACGCTGCGACTTGGCAGCACGCGATCGTAAACTTCCAGCATATAAAGCGAGCCCGTCAGAGCGAGCACATTCAGCATGCCGCTCAGGAGTGCGGTGCCCAGAAACGCAGATCGGCAGGAGCGCAGAGCGTCGGACACGTGCGGACGCGGCGTCACGCCAGAAAGTCCGCGATATGACCGGCTGCATGAACATTCAACAGCGTGATCTGCGAACCATCCTGCAGATGGAACGTCGAATTGGTCCCATCATCCGTGAGACTGGCCTGAAGCATCGACGCGGTATCAGGTTCATTGAGAATGTGAAGTTTATCAGCTAACAGATCGAATGAAGCGATGGTGAGATCGCCACTGTTAGGTTTAAAATCAAACGTATCGCCTCCAGCGCCCCCAACAAGATTGGACACACCGTTACCGTTTGAAATTTCGACACCGGAGGTCCCGGCATAAATCGTGCTGCCCGTCTTTATGAAATCAAAGGTATCATGAGCAAACAGCGACGCCACATCAGGCGCACTCAATGGACTCCGGGCACTTGACGTGAACGTCAGCGTGTCGTGTCCGCCCGCGCTGTTTTGCCCGATAAGTGATGCGGCCGCATAACTTCCCATCGTGAACGCTGTGCCACTCGAATTAACGCTGCTCACATGGACGTTTGTCAGAGCAGCATGCGAGAGATCAAGCGAAGCATCACTTGTTACCAACGCGCCGCTACCCGACGACTCGATTGTCGTGAACCCCTTAAAATTATCGGTGTTCACGCCCGTAATGGTCACGCCAGACGCGAGATGCAGGTCGTCTATGTTGTTTATTGTCACCCCAGAGAAATCAAATGGACGAGCCGCTTCCCCACCGCCCGATCCGACCGAAAGCGTGCTGTCAGTTCCGGGACTATTCTCATGAAAGATGTCGCCCGAATGTAATGAGGCTGTAGACTGAATCGTAAATTGGTCACCGGAGGCAGTCAGGGTCGGAAATTTGTATGCGCCGTCAATCCGCGAGTAACTGAAGGAATAGTCGCCTGCCTGGATTGGCGGTGCGTTCGTGAAATTCAGGATGTCGTGCTGATTGGCGCCATAATTTACTTCCCAATGGGACACGTCGACCGACGAGAACGTCGCGCCAGTTCCATAACCAACGAAAAGCAGCCGATCTCCATCCCCTGCGCTGAAATCGGTGATTGTGTCGCCATTGGCTTCGCCAGCGTGGAAAATGAAGGTGTCGGGTCCAATGCCGCCGGTCAGAATGTCTTGTCCCGGGCCGCCGTCAATAACGTCGCTGTTGGACGTGATCAGACCGTTGACGACGTGAAAGATGTCAACGCCAGCAACACCCGTGTTGCCGAGCGTCGTCGGCAATGCCAGATCCGATGACTGAACGCCAGAACCCGGCAGTTCAAATTCAGTGAGGCCCGGCGTGCCGGAATTGTAACCCTCACGTGCTGCGATGCCACCAAGGCCATTCACACCGCCGCTTGCCTGACCGGCCGTCCAGCCAATGCTCTGGTAGCGGAATATGATGTCGAAATTTCCCGATCCTTCATTGATCAGTTGAACCTGAAACGAATTTGTCGGCGACGATTGCGCAGGATAGTAGCCGACGGAATCCCACGTCGCCGTGAACACCCCATTGGCCTCATCAACACTGTAGTCGACTTCGTTGTGTGCGTCAGACGTATGCGCGCCGCGCGTGTCAGCATCTGCCCAATAAGGCGCGATAATCGCAAGCGTGCCTGCAGCAATCGACGTGGGTGTGTAGGTCGAGTTTGGCCCTGCGAAGGTCAGGTTACCGTTGTTGTTGACGTAGATATGCGTGTACTGGTTCCCGAAGAAATTCAGCCCGGTTGACCCAAAGACGTTGGTGATGTCGATCGCCGTCGCCGAGGAATTATCGTCCCCATAATTGATGCTCGTGCCAAAGCCATACGTCCCGCCAAGGCCGGCGACCAAAGTATTCCCATGAGCCAGATCGGCCTGGGCGACCGCGCTCAGCTGGAATCGAGCGGTCGGTGCGGGCCCGTATTGGCCGTAGTTATCTCCATAAATGGTATCGTTTCCGGCTCCGCCCAACAGAATGTCGTTGCCAAGACCGCCAGAGATCGTGTCGTTCAATGGGCCGCCCGTCAAAGTGTCGGCGCCGCTTCCACCCGTCAAAGTCAACGGTATATCTAGGTTGAAAGTGTCCGACGTTGACGCGCCCTGGGGATCGGTCGCGAAGACGCTAATTGGAACAATGCCGCCGTCATTGACACCAGGTGTTCCTGAAAACGTGTGCGTCGTGGCGTTAAAGTGGAGCCACGCCGGCAAGGTGCTCGTTGAATAAACCAGGCCTGTGCTATCGACATCTGCGAAGGTGTTGGCTGGAACCACATAGCTGAAGGGCACCGCACTATCGACAGATTGATCCTGAATTTGGTGCACAACGCTCGGCGCGTCATTCGTCCCCGTCACAACGATGGTGACAGGCTGTGACACGGACCCACCATGCCCGTCATTGATGCCGACTGCATAAGTCAGCGTCAGCGTTTCGCCAGCGGTTAGAAAATCGAAATTGGAATCTGCAGCAGAAAACTGCCAGTTGACTTGGCCTGCTACAGTTAGGGAATTGTCGGAGCCAGAGAAAGTGAAAGCGGACCTAAGAATGGTGAACAGATCAGATGATAACGTGCTGCCGTCCGACAATGTCGCGTCGGTCAGGGTACTGGAAAAAAGGTGATGATCATTGATGTCGGCATCGGTGAACGTGATGAGGCCCGAGGCCATGTCCGGTGCGCTCGAGCCCGTAGTGCCAGAAGCTTCCGTGATGGCACCCGTCACGGTGGACGTCGATGAGACGACCGGCACGTCATTGCTGCCGACGATTTCGATCTTAACTTGCGTCGTTGCGCTACCTTGATATCCGTCGGCAAGACCAATCGTGTACGTGAGATCCAGCTTCTCGCCAGCGCCCAGAAAATCAAACGCCTTGTCTTGCGCCGCAAATGTCCAGGTCAGGCTGCCCGTGCCCGTGCCTGTACTGTCGATGCCGTTGACGCTGATCAACGGTTCGAGTGCTGCCTTCGCGCTGTTCGTGATGTCAACCTTCGTCCCATTTTCCAGGAAGACAACTGAGGTCAACGTCGTCGTGGCCTGGTGCGTGTCGTTAAGATTGACATCGTGAAACGCCAGCGTGCCACTGGTTGAATCAGTTGCGAGCGATCCTGTCAGGTTCGCGCGTTCAGTGAGCGAAGCGCTCGATGAGACAACATCAAAAAACGGTGCGCTGTTCGTGCCGGTGATAACAAACGTCTGATCGTGCGTGATTGTTGTCGTGGGTTGATGATCATCAATGACAATGCCGTAGGTCAGCGAAAGCGTCTGTCCCTGCGATAAAAAACTGACCAAGGATGTTGGCAACGCCAATTGAACGCTGACAATGCCCGTGGCATCCGCGCGCCCGTAACTGTCTTGCACGACAGCTGCGCTGAGAGCAGCCTGCAACGCTGCGATATCGCTTGCCGAGAGGCCCAAGGCCGTTAGTTGCGCTATGTTTGCCAGCGTTCCGCTTGCGGTATGCGAAAATGTTGACGCCGTATCGACAAAAGTAAACGACGCGCTCGCTGTCAGGACGCCGCTACCGGGCGAGAAAACAAGATCAATGGTCGCAGGCAGGACGCCGCTGTCTTTCAGATGATCGGACGCGGGACCCGACGGCAATGTCAGCGTGTTTGGCACCGGTGTTGGCGGCGTCGGGTCGCTGCTTCCACTGCCAGGCAAGACCGGGTTTGTGAGTACCGCTGTCTGCGTCAGCGGCACTTCGTTCGACGTGACATGCACAGTGCCCGCATCGGTCGAGGAGCCGACGCTTCCGGTATTTGATCCATGCTGCTGCAACGACCCGTCTTTTTGCGGGTCCGGCGTCTGCAGGGGAACCGGGTTCTTCGGATCATTCGGGTTGGGCTGACCGATGGCCGGTTGCGGCGTCAAACTAAAGGTAACGAATGCGTCGCGAACCGCGTTGGCGTCTTGCTGAACTTGATCCGGTGTTTTGGGCGCTTCTATGATCGTGACTTGCGAAAGTCCGTTGGGCGTCACAATCGTTGTTGTCTGATCGCTGCTGACCGTGCGCAGCACCTGGCCGGTGGCGTTATCATACAAATCAAACTTGCTGACGTAGCCATTGGGTTCGCGCAGCACAGAAAACTCAGTGACGCCATTGTCGGCGTTAACCTTTGAACGCACGGCCGTGCCACGAATGCCCATGGTCGCCACGGGCGTGTGCACCTGCATGGTTCCCGTATGCGCAATCTGGCCTGCAACAAACGAGATCTGCCCTTGCACAAGGCTGAACATCGATGAATTGTTCGAACCATCAGCATCAAACACGAGATCGTTGAGCACCATCCGCGCGCTGGAACTCAAGCTGAACGCCGTGCCATCAACAAAACCAATGCCAAGCGCGCCGCCCCGTGCGGTTTGCACCACATCGCCTTTCAACACGGCATCGCCCAGATTCAGCGTGATCGAAACGCCGTTGCGAATGACATTTGCAACGCCAGTGACCTTGACGACTTTGCCAATCACCTGCCCGTCTTGAGCGGGTGCGCCGGCCTGCGCATATTGTCCGGGCGCGTTGGGCCCCGCGAGCGCACGCACAACATCGGGCGAGAGCGTGGCACCGGCAGTTGAGGCAAGCGCCGCAGGATGATCAATCAGAAAATAATCTTTGACGACGAGCCGACGTCCATCAGGCGCGCTTAAGACCAGATCACTGCCATGGTGCTGGTAGCGTCCGTTAAATAGCAGATCAGCATCCTGAACGACGATGTGGTCTGCATGCGCGGATTGCAGACGAAGCTGCGAGGATGCTGCGTCGTGCGCAGAGTCCGAGCGGTCCATGGACTCGTGAAGCCAAAGACTCGAACTGGAACTCGTAAACCTCGAACGCTCGTCCACATGTCTTCCTTTGGTCCCGCATCGCGCAACAAAAGGGGGCCCGGGCGGCCAAAATTACCCGCGCGCCCGATCCTCTTTTTTGAGTAAATGATTTAATGAGAAAAAATTCAAGCGCGGTTTTCGTAAAGTAATGCTGGGGCTGCAATCGTGGACTTATGTGTTGCGCCTGAGCAAAACCTTGGACGTTCCAGAGCGATGCCCCAAATCATGGTTAATCCTGATCTGCAGCCAGCGCGTGAAACGCCAGTATGTTCGGGCTTTTGCAAGGTAGAGCCTCACCTGTCGGCGGGTTGTTCTTGTTGCGCGAGATCAGACATCTCGTCTTGCACATATCTAACGCATTGATTCAAAGACTTTCCGCGAAAATTGTCCTTGAAGACCGAGAGCCAAGGACTGGCTGGGGTCCGCCCCGCGCCCGGTGCCTCGACGAGGCAGCCTGAACATGCAAGGTTCTCTAGATTGCCCGCGAAGGGTCACGCGCCGCGCCGCGTTGGCCCTTCAATGAACGCTGAATCATGCAGCGAGGGGACAGGAGGATCGGTCCACAGCTTGCAGGCGGAAACGGCGGCGAAGGGTTATTCCCGATCGCGGCCGCGGGCGCTGCCCGCCTGAACTCCAATGAGTTTACACCTCCGGTCATTGTAGACGAGCCAAACGCCTGTCGCAGGAAAAGCCCGCTTTTTGCGGGGTGCCATTTCACAGCCAAGCGTTTGCAAAGTTGAGAACGTGAGCCTAAGCCGGGCCTTTAAGGAGAAGCAATTGCGTGTTTCCTATGACATGACAAACAAGAACGTCTTCGTCTTTGGCGGGACAAGCGGCATCAATCTTGGCATTGCGGAGGGCTTTGCCAATGCTGGCGCGCGGCTGGCGGTGGCCAGCCGAAACCCGGACAAGGTTGAAGCGGCCAAGTTCCACGTGTCCCGCGATGGGCGACCTGCGCACGGGTATGCACTGGATGTGCGTGAAGCCAAGTTGGTGGCTGAAGCCATTGAACATTTTGTAAATGCCCATGGCCCGATTGATGTTTTGGTGTCGGGTGCGGCGGGTAATTTTCCCGCCGCAGCCGCGCAACTCAGCCCGAATGGATTCAAATCCGTTGTCGATATCGACCTGCTCGGCACATTCAACGTGATGCGCGCCGCCCACGCGCATCTCACAAAACCCGGCGCCTGCGTCATCAACATATCTGCGCCGCAGGCCGTGATTCCGATGGCATGGCAGGTTCACGTCTGCGCCGCGAAGGCTGGCGTTGATATGCTGACAAAAACACTGGCGATCGAGTGGGGACCGGAAGGCATTCGAGTCAACTCGATCATCCCCGGCCCCATCGATGGCACGGAAGGCATGGCGCGCTTGGCGCCAACGCCGCAAGCCCGGCAGATGGTGGTCAATTCCGTGCCCATGCGGCGGATGGGGACGCCTGACGATATCGCGCAGGTCTGCCTGTTTTTGGCATCCGACAGCGCCCGCTACGTGTCTGGTGCCATCATTCCGGTGGACGGAGGATGGGTCGCGTCCGGCGCGCGGCTGGAGGCACCTGCAACGAAATAGGATGTTTTGGCAGGGGAAGCGGCAGCCCCTGCCCGCACCGCCTTGCGCTCATGCCTTGCCTTGCACTCATGCCTCGTCATGCCAATATCGGCAGGGGAACGCGTCACGACGCTTGAGCCCCCGGAATTGTGCTGATGTTTCCTGTTTCTGTTCTTGATCTTGTGCCCGTCACCGAAGGCTCGACGCCGCGTGAGGCTCTGGCCCATGCGCTGGACCTTGCCCAGCACGTGGAGCGCTGGGGCTACACGCGCTATTGGGTGGCCGAACATCACAACATGAGTGGAATCGCGTC
>CAIZGQ010000330.1 GCA_903932565.1 uncultured Hyphomicrobiales bacterium | reverse complement strand
GGCACGAAATCCGCGCCGTGCGTGCGATAGCCGATTTCGTGCACACGCTCATAGGTCAGGATCGCGAGGCTCGAGTTCCAATAGCCCTGTTCGCGGCTGGCGAAGCGTGAGGCAATGTAGCTCAACGTCGAGGGGTCATCGCAGAACGGCAGCACGCCGGTGAGGGGTGAATAGCGCTGCTCAGCGGGCTGAATCGGGCGAGCCTGCACGGGTGCGGCAAGTCCGGCCATAATTGCCAGCCCTGCAAGGCAACCCGCAATTCGGCGACCAAAACTCAATTGCAACGAAGAGATCGATGTCATGCTTTTCACTCAAGCCTGCCGCTTCGGAAACGTCATGAACGATTGCGCGGGTAGCCTGTGCCGTCAAGCTTTGCAGCGATGAACTTGTTAGATCGTGGGCACGAAAGATCAGGCGGGCGGCCGCAACGGCGGCACTGCGATAGGCCCGATCTCACGCGAGCCCGCCTGCAGGCCGCGTGCGCTGATGTCGATCTGCCAGCCTGTGTTTGTTTTGGAGATGCTGAACACATGATAGGCGGCGCGGTGCGACGGCGTGCCGGGTACAGCGGAGGCCGACGCCACACCAACAACAGGAACGAAATGGGTTGGCCCCTTCAACCAGGCGACGGCATGGCGGTGGTTGTGGCCATGCAGGACGAGATCTGCGCCGTGTTTCGCGATGATCGCCTCAAACGTGCGTGCATCCGACAGGCCGCGGCCCAGATTGGCGCCAGCGCGGTGCGGCGGATGATGGATCATCACCACGCGACAGAGACCCTGCGCTGCGGTGTCATCCAGCATCTTCGCAAAGGCGCGGCCCTGCTCAGCTCCCATGCGGCCCGACGCCAGGAATGGCGCGGTGGGGACGCCCGAGGAGAGGCCGATCAAGGCCACCTCACCGCGCACCTTGAGATAGGGATAGGGCTTGAACCCTGCACCCGCGTTGGGACCCGCCGCCCCGTCCGTCCAGTCCGCAAATGTGCGCGCCAGATGCGGCATGGAGCCCATCGTGTAGGCATCGTGATTGCCCGGCACGAAGCTGACATGCTCGCCCGTGCCGACACTCGAGAGCCATTGCCGCGCGGGCGCAAACTCGCTGGCAAGGCCGAGGTTCAGAATGTCGCCCGTCACCGCAATATGGTCTGGCGCCTGCTGATGGAGATCGGCCACCAGCGCGCTCAGAACGCCCATGCTGTGGATTTTGTGGCGCCCGCGATGCCAGTTCAACCAGCCGGTCAACCGCTTGCCGAAGAGCTCGCGCGCGCTCGCTGGCGGCAGCGGCCCGATATGGGGATCTGAGAGATGGGCGAGAAGGAATGTCACGTCCCGCGTGTCGCCGGTTCGCTTGTCTCAGTCAAGCCGGGGACGCGCCGCAGGGGCGCGATCCCTCAGGCCCCGCCAATCAAAATACCTGCGGCCAGCACGATCACGCCGCCAAGCACGATCTGAAATACCGCCTGCATGAACGGCGTATCCATAAACCGGGCGCGGATGTAGGCAATCGCCCAAAGCTCGATGAAGACCACAACACCCGCAATGCCCGTGGCAAGCCAGAAGGCGTTCTTCATCGTGTCCGGCACGAGGTAGGGCAATGTGTGCCCAAGCCCGCCGAGCGTGGTCATCAGGCCGCAGATACCCCCGCGCAGCCACGGCGAGCCGCGCCCCGTAAGCGAGCCATCATCTGACAGCGCCTCGGCAAAGCCCATGGAAATGCCAGCACCGATGGAGGCCGCGAGGCCCACAAGAAACGTCTGCCAGTTTTCATGCGTGGCAAAGGCAGCCGCAAAGAGTGGTGCCAGTGTTGAAACGGACCCATCCATGAGCCCGGCAAGGCCCGGCTGCACATATTGCAGCACGAAGAAGCGCTGGCGGGTGCGGTCTTCCTCACCCCGGGCATCATCGGTGAGCAGGGTCTGCTCCAATCGGCCGGCCAGCTTCTCGTGATCCTTCTCGGCGTCGGTCAGCTCGGCCAGAAGCTTGCGGACATCCACATCCTGCGTCTGCCCCGTCACCTTTTCGTAGAAGCGCTGCGCCTGCAGCTCCATCGTCTCGGCTTCCTTGCGGATGGTGTCGAGCGGCAGATTGCGCGTCAGCCAGATGGGGCGGCGCTTGATAAAGCCCTTGACATCCTCACGGCGGATCGGCGGCAGGTTCTTTCCAAAGCGCTGCTCATAGAGGTTGAGGAGCATGTCGCGATGACCCCGCTCCTCGCTGGCCATTTCTTCGAAAACTTTCGCCGATGTGGGATAACGCTCTGACAAATCTTCGGCAAAGCTCATATAAATGCGGCTGTCTTCTTCCTCGGATGAAATCGCAAGGGCGAGAACTTCACGCTCTGTCAGCTCGGCGAACGTCTTCATCAGCAATCCTTCCCGGGTCGGACCCGGCGGCTTGGGCGAGCCCGGAGCCCGCGCAATATTTCTGGAATTGTTCTAAACTAGACGCCTGTGAGCTGCTACCCTGAAAATGCGGGGCTGACCTGTCTCCTGCAACCGGACACGATAAAAATGGCCGATCCAACAGGGGAAGTTTCCAACGAGGCTTCATCCGCCCGTCGATGGATGGCAGATTGCCGCACGGCTGCGACGTACCGGTTGATCCACCTCGTGGGTCGATTTCTTCGGCCCATGACACTGGGAGCCCGGGTCATCGTGCTGGATGACGCAAACCGTGTCTTCCTCATCCGCCATACCTATGTGCCGGGTTGGCATTTGCCAGGCGGTGGTGTGGAAGCGGGCGAAACGACCCTGGCCGCCATGCATCGGGAGCTGCGCGAAGAGGCAAACCTCGCTGCCATCGGCACGCCGCAAGTCCACGGGATTTTCTTCAACGCCCGATACTCAAACCGCGACCATGTCGTGGTCTATGTGGTGCGGGACTTTGCCGACCTTGGCGGAACGCCCGTGGCCGATTACGAGATCGCCGAGCGCGGCTTCTTTGCACTCGATGCGTTGCCCATGGGCACAAGTGGTGCAACACGCCGCCGATTGGCGGAGATTGCAGGCGAACCCATCAGCGACATGTGGTGAGAGCAAAAAATGCCGCGGCAGTTATGAAGCTGCGCGGCATTTTTCCAACTGATTTACAAAAAGCGCCTTAGTTCAAAGGCGTTCCACCGGGCTTCGCCAGCCAGATCCAGCGCTTCCCGGCAACGTCATATTTCACGATCGTTGCACTGTCGCGACCAAGCCCGCGCCCGGCAACTTTGGTGAAATCATAAATGCCATTGATGCCAGCAAAGTCCGTCAAGCCTGCGAGATATGCACGCACGTCTTCGGCAGTTGCGCTCGCACCCTTGGCCTTCAAAGCCGTCACGGCGAGAAGCCCGGCGTCCCATGTCAGCGATGTTGCGTTGTCAGCCTTCATGCCTTTGGTGGCGAGCGCCGCATACATCTCCTTCTGGGCCTTTTCCATGCGCGGGTCGAGCGTCAGGACACCCTCATGCTCCGCAAAGAGGGCTGTTGGCAGAACAAGCTGCGCTGGCAGAAAGCTCTGGTATTGCTCCATCTGCGCATACAGCTGATTGCCGCTTGTCACCCCCACAGGAATATCCAGCCCGGCCTGCAGCATCCCCTTGAAGATGGTGGCAACCGGCGCGCCTGTCGTCCAGGCAATAAGCGCCTGCGCGCCTGCACCTTTGATGCGCTCGATCTGTGCCGATACGCTGAGATCGGTCGGCGCAAAATGCTGGCGCTCGACAATGGTGATTCCCTTGTTGTCCGGATCGGCCAACAGCTTGTCGATGGCCTTGTCGGCGTTCTGACCCGTCGCATCGATTCCGTTCAGCACGGCAATCTTGGTCAGACCTTTCAAGCGATAATAGCGGATCAGCGCATCGATCTGATCAGGCGTGGAGGTACCGGACGATTGCACAAAGCCCCCGACCACGGGGGAATAAGATGGCGAAAGGCAATACAGAACGGGGCCATTCTTCATCAGCGGCGCAATGGCGTTGCACAAGCCCACAATCGCGGAGCCAAGAACCACAGCGGGCTTCAGCGCCAAGACTTCGTTGGCACGCTCCACCGCACGCTGCGGATTGGTCTCGTCATCATGAATGACAAAGTGCACCGGACGCCCGCTGACGCCGCCATCCTTGTTGACGACAAGTTCGAGCGCTTCAAGGTTGGCCTTCATCGTATTGCCGAGAAAGGCACCGCCGCCCGTCAAAGGCAGAATGGCGTGAATATCGTAGGGATCTGCCGCCTGCGCGGGGACTGCGAACACGCCAAGTGGTGCTGCAAGCGATAGCGTCATCGCCATCAGGACGGATCGTAACTGCATAATTCCTCCATCTTTTTTGATTTTCAGCGCCGGACCATGGCGGCAGCCACCTGCCGGGTCAAGGATGGAGGAGCGCTGAGGGTTAGATATCGCCAAAAATATCGGGCGTGCGCCAGGCCAGATGCTGGCCTGAATCGACCGCGATCATCTGCCCCGTGACGGAGCGTGCGGCGGCGAGATAGGACACCGCCTCGGCGATTTCCATGCAATCGGGCGCGTGGCCGAGCGGCACGTTGCTCGCCTCATGCTGAAAGCCTGCATCACCGTCGCTTGGGTTTGGCAAAATGGGCCCCGGCCCAACACCATTGACGCGAATGCGCGGCGCAAAACTCTGCGCCATGGTGCGCGTCGCCGTCCAAAGAGCGGCTTTGGACAGGGTGTAATTGAAAAATTGTGGTGTGGGGCGCAGCACACGTTGGTCGATGATATTGACGATGGATCCATCGAGGTCCTTGGGCAGCACAGCCACAAAATCAGCCGCAAGCTGCAGAGGTGCGCGCAGATTGATCGCCATCACCGCATCAAACTGATCGGCCTGAAAGGACGCTGCCACGTCCGTCGCAAACAGCGATGCATTGTTGACCAGCAGACGCACCGGCCCCAGCGCCTCGGTGGCGCGCGCAACGATGACCTTGGTTTGCGCCGCACTCGCCAGATCCGCCGCAATCACGCACACGCGCACGCCCGAATCGCGCAGCTGGGACGCAAACGCGTCAGCCTCGGACTTGGAGCGGTCGGACGTATGCAGGGCCAGCGCGTAGCCCTCTGTTGCCAGACGTTCCGCGATGGCACGCCCGATTCGCCTTGAGGCCCCGGTGACTAGCGCCACGCCCTTCGTCATTTGCGTCTCTCGTCCTTCAATGTGTTCGCGCTGCGGTCAGTTCGCGGTGCAGTCCCGGGCGCGGTTCAGGCTGATCTCACGACTCTCGCAATTTCGACAGAGTGGATCGTTTTGCGCAGAGCCAAACTCAACCAGCCTGCAACCTACGTCCAAAACGCCTGACTGGACTGCACGAAAACATGCTTTAACCGAGAATTCACCAATTTCAATTGCCGGAAACACAGTCAGACACGGCCCCGTTAACCAAGACTTTCTTCATGCAGTCGATAAAACTTTATCG
>CAIZGQ010000329.1 GCA_903932565.1 uncultured Hyphomicrobiales bacterium | reverse complement strand
GGCTTCTGCTTCCTCAACAATGTCGCGATCGCCGCCCGCCATGCGCAAAAAACGCACGGGGCGGAACGCGTCGCCATCATCGATTTTGACGTTCATCACGGCAACGGCACGCAGGACATCTTCTGGGCTGACCCCAGCGTGCTCTACGCCTCGACGCACGAGATGCCGCTTTATCCCGGCACCGGGGGAGCCACCGAAACGGGCGAGTTCGAAACGATCGTCAACGCGCCCCTCGCATCCGGCTCGGATGGCGCAGCATTTCGCGAAGCCATGGATGTGGCGATCCTTCCCCGCGTCGCGGCCTTCGCGCCCGATCTGATCCTCATCTCAGCCGGGTTTGACGCGCATCACCGCGACCCGCTCGCCAACCTCAACCTGGTCGAGGCTGATTTTGGCTGGATAACCAAACGGTTGATGGATATTGCCGACAAACGCTGCAACGGCCGGGTCGTGTCGGTTCTGGAGGGCGGCTATGATCTAGATGGTCTGGCGCGCTCGGTTGCAGCCCACGTTTTGACCCTGATGGGCGCCTGAGGAGACATCATATGCTTCGACATTCGCGGCTCGCCGCACCGATCCTGTCGCTCGTCACGTTGGGCTTGAGTGTGGTCTGCACGCCCATCGGCGCAGCTGCAGCTGACAAGGTGACCTTTGCCACCAACTGGCTGGCTGAGGCCGAGCACGGCGGCTTTTATCAAGCGGTCGTCGATGGCACATATGCGAAATACGGCCTTGATGTGAAAATCCAGCAAGGTGGTCCGCAATCCAACAACGCGCTGCTGCTGGTGACCGGCAAGGTCGATTTTTATATGGGCGCAAACTTGTTGCAGGCGTTCAACGCGGCTGAGCAACACGTGCCCATCGTCTCCGTTGCGGCGATGTTTCAAAAGGATCCCATGATTCTGATGTCCCATCCCGGCGAGGGCTTCGACAAGTTTGAGGACCTGAAGAACGCCACGGCCTTCATCGGCAAGGACGCACTCGCCTCAAGCTTCCAATGGCTGCGCAGCGAGTATGGTTTTCGGGAAGAAAAGGTGAAGCCTTACACCTTCAACCCGGCTCCTTTCATCGCCGACAAGAAATCCGCGCAACAGGGTTATGCGACGTCGGAGCCGTTCGCCGTTGAAAGCCAGGGCGGTTTCAAACCCAACATCTTTTTGCTGACGGACTACGGCTTCAACACCTATTCGACACTGATTGAAACCCGCGCGGATCTCATCGCCAAAAATCCTGACCTCGTGCAGCGTTTTGTCGATGCCTCGACCATCGGCTGGTACCATTACATCTATGGCGACAATGCTGCGGCCAATGCAGCTATCAAGAAAGACAATCCCGATATCAGTGACGCGCAGATCGCCTTTTCCATCGCCAAGATGAAGGAATATGGAATCGTTGATTCCGGTGAAGCGCTCTCCAATGGAATCGGTGCCATGTCGGAAGCCCATGTGAAGGACTTTTTCGACAAGATGGCAAAGGCCGGCGTTTACAAAAGTGATCTCAATTACAAGGCGGCTTTCACGACGCAATTCGTCAACAAGAAGGTCGGGCTCGACCTGCGCAAGTGAGCCATGCGAGGCCCTTCCCGCCAAACGGGAGGGGCTTTCACCTTAGACTGCAACAGGTGCCTTGATTGCGGGATAGGGCTCATAGCCTTTGAACGCGATATGCTCGTAGCGAAACTCAAAAAGTGATGTGACGCTGGGGTCGAGCACCAGTTTTGGCAGCGGGCGCGGCACGCGTTCCAATTGCGTGCGGGCCTGCTCCAGATGATTCAGATAGAGGTGCGTGTCGCCAAACGTGTGGACAAACTCGCCAGGCTTCAGGCCCGTCACCTGCGCCACCATGCAAGTGAGCAGCGCATAACTTGCAATGTTGAACGGTACGCCAAGAAAGACATCGGCCGAGCGCTGGTAGAGCTGGCAGGATAATTTGCCGTCCGCCACGTAGAACTGAAACAGGCAATGGCAGGGTGCCAGTTTCATCTTCGGAATGTCCGCGACGTTCCAGGCCGACACGATGAGGCGACGTGAATCCGGATTGCGTTTGATGTCCTGAACAACCTGCGCGATCTGGTCATGGGTTGCGCCGTCCGCCCCAGTCCAAGACCGCCATTGGTGACCGTAGACGGGGCCCAGATTGCCCTGCGCATCGGCCCACTCATCCCAGATGCTGACGCCGTTGTCCTTGAGATACGCGATGTTGGTATCACCCTGCAGAAACCATAGCAGTTCATGCACGATGGATTTGAGGTGCAGCTTCTTGGTGGTGACGAGCGGAAACCCCTCACCCAAGTCGAACCGCAACTGCGGCCCAAAGATGGAGAGCGTCCCGGTGCCGGTGCGGTCGGATTTCTGCGTGCCTTCGCGAAGCACACGGTCGAGGAGATCTAGATAAGCCTGCATCAGCAAACCTTAGCCCGGATTGGCACGCGCGCCGAGAGCCCGCGCGCTGAACCGGTGTGTTGCACACAGATGTCGTGGCGACACGTACAACCACCCCCGCACCTTGACCGCTTGTGCCCGAGACCCCTAAGTCAGCGCGCCAGCCGGCCGGACGGCCGCGATCTTAACGATCGAGGAAAGTCCGGGCTCCATGGAGACACGG
>CAIZGQ010000328.1 GCA_903932565.1 uncultured Hyphomicrobiales bacterium | reverse complement strand
TGCGCGTCTGGTGGCTCTTGACCGCTCGCTGGAAGAAGCTGCTGCTGACCTTGGCGCAACGCCATTTGCTGTCATTTGGCAAATTGTGCTGCCGCTTGCAGCCCCGTCCATCGCAGCCGGCTTTCTTCTCGCATCCGTTTTGTCGCTTGATGATTTTGTGATTGCAAGCTTTACGGCGGGGCCGGGCGCGACAACATTGCCGATGCGTATCTACAGTCAGGTGCGGCTTGGGGTAACGCCGGAGGTCAACGCGATTTCGACGTTGCTGCTGGCTTGTGTCGTGGCGGCGCTGTTGCTTGGGGCGTTGCTCACCCGCGGCCGCAATTTGCCGCAGGCGTGAGGGCCCGAAACATTATTCGGTTGACGCTCGCTCCACAGACAAGAGTGGGTTTTCAAATAAGCCCTGCAGATCGATACGCAGTTTCGGACCTGTTCCATCGCGATCCCCCGATTGCCGCGCAATGGCGTTCAGGTTGAGCTGATGGTCCACGAGGCCAAATTGCCCGCTCAGCGCGAGGATTGCACCTGGTCCGTTGACGGTGCCATCCAGCAGCGTCGCGTTGCCATCACTGATGTCGATGGTCCCGTCGGCGGTGGTAAAGCCCATGCGCCCGGCGCGCGGTTCAATGCTGCCTGACGAAGCTTTTTTATCGGCCCGGCGAAGCGCCTGTTCGATGTCGAGACCCGGAATTTCGCCGTCAACAATATGCACTTTTGTCTGGCCCGAAAGATTCGCCAAGATGTCGTTGATGGTCGATCCAGTGCTTTCCAGTGTGAACTGACCGGTCGCAGCGCCCGACATGCGCTCACCAAGTCCACCAGCCTTCAAGGCGCTTTTCACATCGATGTCGTTGAAAGCGCCAGATGCGCGCACGCGTTCACGCGCGTCCGCACTGGTCGAACTCACACGCATTTTCAGAGAGCCACCAAACGCCTTCGCATCGGCAATGGAAACTTCGACACGGCCATTGTTCATGATGGCGCCAAGTGCCGCATCATCAAGCCGGACCTGTCCGGCATCGACGCGCGCAGCAGAGACACGAAGATCGAGATCGACAAGATCGAATTGTCGACGCAAATCCGCGCCACCTTCTGCCGTGTCGCTGCTGAAAAGGGTCTGAAATTTTGTAACGAGGGGCGTCACATTCATCTTGTCGGTTGCAAGTGTTGCGGAGATCAGGGGACGATCAACGCCCTTGCGGATGGCCAGTGAACCCTCAAACTCGCTGCCACCAAGCCCGAATTGCAAATCTGACATATCCGTTGCGCGGCGCGTGATGGAGGATTTTGCTTTCAGGTTGGCTTTCAGTGGCAATGCGGGAATCAACTGATTTCCGGGCATCATTTGCAAAAGCGCACTCAGATCGGTGGTTGTGGCTGCCAGTTTGCCATCAAAGGCGATTGCCGGATTTCCACTCGCCGTGCCATCGGCGTTGAGAGTCATCAGGTCGCTTGTGAGCTTTAGACTTATCGGAGATGCGCTGCCTGCGAGCAGGGCGGATGGCGTTCCAAGCCACGCCGATAGATCAATTTTGTGACCATTCCAGACAGCATTTCCATTGAAGGCCGCTGGTCGCTCAATCCCATGCCATTCAAACCGAAGCTGCACACGATCAAGCTGCGACGCAGCCCCAAACTGAGAAGCTGCCCATCGGATGGTGCCGGATTCAATTTGGATGAGGCCGAATTGCGATGGATCGATTGGCAGTTCGAGCGCAGTGTTCTGTGTATTTACCCTGCTGTTTTGGGTGATTGCGGGCGGGATGTCCGCCGCCAGAACGTCCGGGTTCAGGGAGATGATCGGCTGGCGCAGCTCGACATCTGCGACCTCAATCCGCCCAATGAGAAGTGGCAGGATATGGAGATCGGATCGGATGTTCTTGGCTTCGATCACAAGTCCGGGACCGGCGGCACCGGCAGTCGAGCGTTCCAGCGTGACCTTGTCGAGCTTAAGCCTGGGCCTTGGAAGCACAGAAAATGTGACGCGCCCGGCGGCCACCATATCGAGGCCGGTGGCCTGAAGAAGCTGCTGACCCAGTTGCTGGCGAACGGCTGGTGCCGAGAGGGACCATGGGATGGCGG
>CAIZGQ010000327.1 GCA_903932565.1 uncultured Hyphomicrobiales bacterium | reverse complement strand
CTCCCTCTATAGACCGGCGGGGCCGAAAGGGAATCCGCAGGGACGCCGGTCCTGCCGCTTTTCCGGACAGCTTTTGGGGCGTCGCCAAGTGGTAAGGCAGTGGATTTTGATTCCACCATACGGAGGTTCGAATCCTCCCGCCCCAGCCAGAAACGCCCAACCTCCTGAAATAACTTTGAAATCGTCCTAGCTGGGGCGACTTTCCACATCCTTGGTACACATGGCTGTACACCAAGGACAAAAGCGTGCCCGCCATCCTCCATGTCGTTCGTCGCGGTGCCATCTACTATTGGCGGCGGCGCCTGCCAGCAGCCGTTGCGGAATCTCGAAGATCGGCGACGATATTGCTTGGATTGCGCACCAGTAATTCCCGGCGTGCCCGTTTTCTGGCGAGCCAGATTACAGCACTCGTTGACCTTCATTTTCTGCTAGCCGTGATGATCCAGCATATATCCCAGCAGCAAATTCAAAGGATCTTTCGAGATGTGTTCACACGCCATTTCGATAAGGTCGATGCTGTGGCGGCTCGTGAACGCATGGAACATGACTTTAATGCCGACGACAGCTGACGAGTCACAGGCTGGACGTACCGCCTTCTTGAACCGCGCGGCGCAGGCGCCAAGGTCAATCAACGCGCAGAGGCAGCTTTGCTCCGTGAGGGCATGAGCCCAGCCGAAGCTTCACGACGATATCTTCAGCCTTCTCACGCTTGCCCGCCATCTGCTGGCTCTCCAACTCACGGGACAACATGATCCCATTCGATGGACCATGTCAGTGGGGGCAGACCGCCTGATCGTGAACCCGGCAAAAAGCAGAACAAGAGCAGCATTCCGGATTTGCTCCGTTGATCAAATCAGAGAAAAATTAAAAATCGCTCGCGAGACGCCTAAGATCGCATCCTTGGTGAAACAGTGCTTCCCTTCGCAGAATGCCTCATCAGTATCAAATGATCTGATGACAGACACTTTATCGATTTTCCCGGACCAATCAGAGCAGACTGATCTGGCGTCAAGATATACCGCAAACATGGACTTTCTTTTATGGCACGATGATTGCTGACCCAAAAGTGTAGGTTTTTTGAGGTCCTGCGTGTCACTTGAGCCCCTGACAGCGACTGATTTTCATGGCCCGGCCAGCGCATCGGCAGCCCGCGGGATAGCCGGGGCTGTCAGTAATTGGGCTTCTGGCCATGCCAGCGATATTCTTATCAAGATTTGCTCCATACTCAGTTTGCTCGGTCTCTGGTCGTTCGCCGCTTTCATGTTGCCGCCGAGCGTCATCCCAGGACCGGTCGGCGTCATCCGCATCCTCTGGTCCGAGGTGATGGCCGGCGCGATCTGGTCAGATGTCGCCATCAGCATGACGCGCATCGCCCTGAGTTTCTGCGCAGCCATGTCCATCGCGATCATTTTTGGCTTTGCGATGGGACTATCGAAAACAGCCGAACGTTTTTTCGACGTCTGGGTGGTCTGCGGCATCTCGTTGCCAAGCCTCGTCACCATTTTGGTGATCTTCATGACGGTCGGTCTCAACGAGACAGCCGCCGTTTTGGCGGCCGCTATCCCGGTGACCCCAATCCTCACGATTAACATCTGGGGCGGCATCAAAAATGTCGATCATAAACTGATTGATATGGCGAAGGCTTATCACGCGGGTCGCTGGCGGATCATTCGACAGGTGATCGCGCCGCAAATTGCACCGGTGATCATTTCGTCCTCACGCTTTGGACTCGGGCTGATTTGGAAAATGGTCCTGTTTGTTGAACTGCTCGGTCGCAGCAATGGCATCGGCTACAAGATCGAATTTTATTATCAAATGTTCAATATGAGCGAGGTTCTCGCCCACGCACTCTTGTTTCTGCTCATCATGCTTTTTCTCGAAATTGTTCTTCTGGGTGCACTTGAGCAGTATTTGTTCAAGTGGCGCCCGGCGCAACGCAGGATTTGAGGAACGCCATGGCCAGTCCCGCTGCGATTGAAGTCACTGAGGTGTCCAAAACGTTCCCGGGCAAAGGGCGTTCCCCCGGATGGAAGGCGATTGCCGAAGCCACACTCACGGTCGACCCAGGCGAGTTCGTCTGCATTCTGGGTCCCTCAGGATGTGGGAAGTCGACCCTGCTGAACATCCTGAGCGGTCTGGACGACCAGTATGACGGCCATGCTGCGATCCACGGACACCCGGTTGGCGACCGACAATTCGGAAGTCCCCGCGTTGCCTGTGTCTTTCAGGAGCCACGCCTCATGCCATGGCGCACCGTGCGCGCCAATATCGAATTTGCACTTGCCGCAAGCGGCTTCATCGAGGCGCAATGGCGCACGAGAACGGACCGGGTTCTCAATTTGGTCGGCCTCGAAGATTTCGCCGACTTCTATCCCTTGCAACTCTCCGGCGGCATGCAGCAACGCGCTTCGATCGCGCGCGCCTTCGCCATCGAGCCTGAAGTGCTTTTGATGGATGAGCCTTTCAGCGCGCTCGACGAGTTGACGGCCCGGCGTCTACGCCAGCAACTCCTAACCATTTGGAGTGATTTTCGACCCTCGGTCCTCTTTGTGACTCATAACGCGTTCGAGGCCACATTCCTCAGCGATCGCATCCTGATGATGACAAAGGGTCCCGGCGGTCGTTTCTGCGACGAGATAAATCTCAATGGTCTTGCGCGCCCTCGCACCTATGAGGACGTGAAGGTGTTTGAAGCAAGCCGAGACGTGGTTGCACGCCTCATCAGTCGCATCGGTCAAATCGACCAGGATCTCTGAAACGGATTACCCAACACCACGTCACGGAAAGACACGGCCATGAGATATGCGTTTTCATTGAAAGCATTCGGATTGCTCCTGGGCTTGTCGATGTGCCAGGGAGCGCTCGCAGACGACGTCGTTCTTGGCGATGGCGGTACAATCCGGTTGCTCTACAGCGAGTTCGGGTCAAACTCGTTCCCGGCGATCTTTATGAAAAAGCTCGGTCTGGACAAGAAGCACAACATCACCATCGAACTTGTCCCCAGCGCGAGCGATCAGGCGCGTATGGCGATGTTGCAATCGGGCGGCGCCGAAGTCGCCACTCTTGATTGGGGTGACGTTTCGCGCATGCGCAAAGCTGGCGTCGATGTGGTGGGCGTGTCACCGTTCCTGCGATGGGGTGCTGATTTCAGCGTTGTGCCTGTGGGGTCGCCACTCCGGAATGTTGGCGACCTCAAGGGTAAGAAATTCGGAGTCTACAATCGCAACGGGATGGATTTTATACTTGAGCGCGCTGTCGCACGAATGGTCTACAATGTTGATCTCGACAAGGAAGCAACAATACAGGAAGGCGCAGGCCCTCTGATGTGGGGCCTGCTTGAACAGGGACAGATCGATGCGACAGAAGCTTTTAATTCTGTTGCACCCGCCATGGTCGCGACCGGGAAATTTCGAATTCTCACCAAGGACAGCGATCTGATCGCCAAGCTTGGTCTTCCAGAAATTCCCTCTATTTTATACACTTTCAACGGGTCCTGGGTGAAAGCTCACCCACGCGACACCCGCGCCTTTGTCGCGGCCTATCATGACGTGATCGACGTCCTGCGCACAAACGACCAGCTTTGGATTGACCGCGGGGCAGATATGAAAATGCCTCCAGAGGTCGCTGTACTCTTTCGGAAGGAGGCGCGCGGCGACTTCATGCGCTCATTCAATCCAAACGTCGAAGCGGATATCCGTAAGGTCTTTGAGACTCTTCTACCGATCGCTGGTGCCAACGTATTTGGCTTCACGGAATTGCCGGCTGGTATTCTCACATTGGAATATCAATAACCCATCGATCCTGAGGAGAGACAACATGAAGCCGAAGATGCATCTCGCCTTTGACCTCTCGAAGACCCATCTGGAGGGCCGCTGGCGCAGTCCTGAATCGTGGATGGGCTACACATATCCAGATCCTGGCCAATTCGAAGATATTGCGCGCATCGCAGAACGCGGTTGCATGGACATGCTGTTTTTCGGTGATGGGACCGGCGTGGCGAGTACCTACGGAGGTTCGCAGGATGAGGCAGCCAAATGGGGCGTTGGCTGGCCACGACATGACATGAGTCCCTATATCGTCGGCATGTCGCGGGTCACGAAGAACATCGGCTTCGGACTGACCTATTCCTCAACCTTCATGCATCCTTTTTATGTGGCGCGCCTGCTCAATTCGCTCGACCATGTGACCAAGGGTCGTATTGCTTTCAACGTTGTCGCATCGACGCGCCGCTCGGACGCCGCCAATTATGGCTTCGACGAGCTCATGGAGCACGACCTGCGCTACGAACGCATGGAAGAGTTCATCAAGGTCTGCAAAGGTCTTTGGGACAGTGTGGAGCCGGACGCCTTCAAATGGGACCGCGCAAGTGGAATTGTCGCGGACCCGGCGAAAGTGCATGCGCTCCATCATGTGGGCAAATTTTTTCGTGTTCGAGGTCCCCTCAACACGGTGCCATCACCACAGCGCCATCCCGTTCTCGTGCAGGCCGGCGGGTCTCCTCGGGGCATCCAGGCATCGGCAAATTTCGCAGATGTCATCTTTGCCAGCGCAAATTCGTTCCAGGCCATGGCCAAACATCGCGCGGCTCTAGACGAGGCCCTGACCCTCGAAAAGCGTGATCCCGCAAAAGTGGGAATGCTGTTTGCCGTGTCTGTTCTGGTTGAAGAGACCGAACACGAAGCCAAGGCGCGACGTGAGGCGGTTCTGAACATTTTACCTAGGGATGCGGTCGCGTCCTATCTCTCTGACAATTGCGGCTATGATTTCTCCAAGTTGCCAGCCCGCTTTTCACCGAGCGAACTCAATATCATTATCGCAGCCACAAATGCTTCGCCGGTGGGGTTCGTCCACAAACTGGCGCGCGAGATTGGTGAGGGCACCGAGATCACGCCCGATGAATTTTTCGAACATGGCCGTAAAATGGTCACCGATTATGAGAGAACTTATGCAGGTACCCCGTCGCAAATGGCGGACGTTCTCGAAGAGGCTTTTGAAGTCGGGGGCAGCAGAGGCGGATTTATGTTTGCGAGCGCCCCGACGACGCCCCACGACCATATCCAGGTTGTCGATCTCCTCATTCCCGAATTGCGCCGACGGGGACGGTTCCGAACCGAATATGAAGGTAAAACGTTGAAGGAAAATCTCGCGCTCTAAATTTGCATCAGCGTCAAGACGTCCAAGCTCGCTGATTGCAGATTGTCATTATGGTTTGATGACTTCAGATTGCATGAGGCGTTCGAACACGTTTGAGCGTCT
>CAIZGQ010000326.1 GCA_903932565.1 uncultured Hyphomicrobiales bacterium | reverse complement strand
GGCGCTGATCTCGGAGGCTGCCCACGCGGCACTCGACACGGGTGCCACCATCCTCACGTATTTTGCCGTGCGCGCCGCCTCGGTCAGCACGCCGACCGCAAGCACGAACAGCAAGCCGGTCTCGATCAAGGCCGCAACAGACTCGATCTTGTGGTGGCCGTAGGGATGCTCGGCGTCAGCGGGCTTGTCGGCGGCGCGCACGGCAAAATACGTGAGGATGGTGGCACCCGTGTCGAGTGCCGCGTGGGCAGCCTCCGAGATCAGCGCCAGCGATCCTGACATGACGCCCGCCAACAGCTTGGCCAGCGTGATGAAGGCGCTCGCCCCGATGGAGGCCAAAGCCGCCTTATGCTTTTCGCTGTGGGGTGCTGACATCAAGCTTGGGCTTTCAGGTTGCAAAACGCAGGGCGGGCGGCGGGGCGAGGGTTCGATCAGCCTGCGCAATTGTCGCATGGGATATCCCGCGCGCGTGACGAATAGAAGTTTTGATTTCCGTTTCGCCGCCTTCGCCCCATATAGCGGATCAGGCTTCCCCAAAACCAAAGGATGATCCGATGATGGAATATCTCCACACGATGGTGCGCGTCAGCGACCTCGACAAAGCGCTCGACTTTTATGTCACCAAGTTCGGCATGGTGGAGGTGCGGCGCGTTGACAACAAGGCGGGTCGTTTCACCCTCGTGTTTCTGGCCGCCCCCGGCGATGTGGAGCGGGCCAAGAACAGCCGCGCGCCGCTCCTGGAATTGACCCACAATTGGGACCCGGAGGCCTACACCGGTGGCCGCAACTTCGGCCATCTCGCCTTCAAGGTCGACAATATCTACGAGACCTGCGAGCGCCTGATGAAGGCCGGGGTCACGATCAACCGGCCGCCACGCGATGGCAATATGGCATTCATCCGCTCGCCGGATCTCATTTCGATTGAATTGCTGCAGGCCGGCGAGCCGCTGGCCCCCGCCGAGCCGTGGACCTCGATGCCCAATACCGGTGTGTGGTGAGTTCCAAGAATAGATCATGTAATTCGTAATTCGATACGATAATTTTTGTCATATTGAGACAAAAACTATCGTATCTCACTTTATAAGTATTGATATTTTCGAGTAAATAGCTTCATGTCCATGATGATTTGAAAGAGTTTTTAGCAATATGAATTCATCGTCTATTGATATTCCGGCCCATGTAAGTTGGTCACCAGATATCTGGATCGCCATCTTTACCGGACTTTTATTCGTAGTCACATTGGTCTTGGCTGCTGCAACTGTGCTCTTGGTCGTTCTTGGGCGACGTCAGATCCTCATGATACGCGAGGAGGCCAAACAAGAGCGCACACTTGCAATATGCCACCTTTACGATCTCGACCCAGTGCTTGACGCTGCGCTTCGGCGTTTAGGGCAGGCAAGGGACTTGGGCGTACTTTCTTACACGTCAGCAAACCGGGCGGACGCCACGACAATTCTAAATTATTTAGATGCCATCGCGACCGGCATCGCTCAGAAACTCTACATCGAGGAGTTGGCGAGGGATCATCTTGAACCCATTGCGAAAGCCCATGTCGAGCAGTATCTAAGTGCTGCAGCCCCACAACTGGGGATCAACAGGGCTAATTATAAAGCTTTGTTGGAGATGGTTAAAAGATGGTCAGAGCAACCGCCGGAGCAATTGAAAACGCTGTTTCAATCCGGCCACTGAAAAAGGACATGCAAATGCGCGCCGGCCCGAAGTCCTGAACGTTTGCAAGGGGGCCGCATGGGCCCTTTCGCCGCATCCCTTGGAACGCGGCGCTGGTCCGGCTTGACCAGCCCGTTGCGCCATATCAAGGTCGTGTCGCCGACGAGATGGCCTTGCCATTCGCAGTGACATTACACCTTGGCAAGTGTGCGCGTTCATTGAGGCGCGCGCGGTTGCATCAAGCCCCAGTCCCTGTCACGTTCCGGCGCGGAATTGCGCCCCCGATGGGCTCGACGATTGTCTTTGGAGGAATGCCTATGAGCACCGAGTCTATGACCAAGGTGTCGATGACGGTGAACGGTAAGAAGGTGAGCGCTGATGTCGATTCGCGCACACTTCTGGTTTCATACATCCGCGAAAATCTGCGCCTGACGGGGACCCATGTGGGCTGCGACACCAGCCAGTGCGGCGCCTGTGTCGTCATCGTGAATGGCGAGGCTGTGAAGGCTTGCACGGCCCTGGCCGTTGGCCTCGAAGGCGCGGACGTTTTGACGATTGAAGGTCTCGCCCATGGCGAGAAGCTGCATCCGATGCAGGAAGCTTTCCGCGAGAACCATGGTTTGCAGTGCGGTTATTGCACCCCGGGCATGATCATGACGGCTGTCGATCTGGTGCG
>CAIZGQ010000325.1 GCA_903932565.1 uncultured Hyphomicrobiales bacterium | reverse complement strand
TCATCGGCCGTACGACATGCGTTTTTACAAATGAGGACGCGACGGCCAGTGCGCGAATTCCAGATCGCTTCCGCGATGTGTTGCTGCATGAATTGCAATTTGGTGAGGCAGCCGAGGCAACTTATACGGCTCAGGCCAAACCGAAGCCGACGAGCAATCCGCAAAAATAAGCGATTTCGCTGGCCTGCTGGGCGGCTCCCGCGACATCGCCGGTCTGCCCGCCGATCTGCCGCTTGCTGATGGCGGTGACGATCAGCGCAGCGCTTGCTGCCAGCAGCAACCCCGCTGCGCAGCGCCACAAGGCAGCGCCTGCGAGCACGGGCAAAAGCCCGAAGATGCAGGCCCCCAAAACAGACAACAAAAACGCGTCAGTGCTCGGTTTCTGCGCGGCATAGGCAGCGCCATCCGAACGGGCCGGGGGTAGCTGAACCAATGGCACCAGCCCTGCGACGCGGGAGAGTGCCGCAACACCAATCAGCGCGTAGCCTGCTGTCGCAGTGCTCGTTTGCAGCAGCGCCACCAAAGCCGACCAACGCAGGATAAGCGCCAGGGTCAGCGCTGCTGACCCGTAGGAGCCGATGCGGCTGTCCTTCATGATCTCGAGCTTGCGGGCAATTGTACCCCCGCCACCAAAGCCGTCAGCCGTGTCGGCGAGCCCATCCTCATGGAAGACGCCCGTCGTGGCGATGAGGGCCGCCAGTGTCAGCCCCGCCACCAGCGCGCCCGGCAATCCGACGCGGGCTGCCAGGAGCATCACCACCATCGCAGGAAGCGCGATGAGCGCCCCTGCCAGCGGCAGCATGCGGATGGCGCGGGAAAAATCGAGCATGGCATGGGGCGCTGGCTCGAACTTGAACACCGGCACGGGGAGCCGCGAATAGAATCGCAGGCATGCAACCAGGTCGGCGGCAAGCGGGGGGACACGCTGGGCAAACTTTGCAAACTCCATGCACAATAGTGTCAGCTGCACAGCCCCATTGTCGAGGCTTGTGCGCGCCAAAGCCTTCTGGCTATGAGACGACCTGCGCAATAGCCCCCAGGGCTGGAACCGGTCTATAGCGGGGCACCTGTACGCAGACACCTTGATCCGGACCCGCCCCATGACCGCCACCGGCCTGCCCTTTGACGATATTCGTGACCTTCTGCGCTTGATGCCGGAAGCCTCGCCCGGCGCCGTCGCGGCCGTGCGGGCGCGCGATGCCGAACTCACCAAGCCACCGGGCTCGCTGGGCCGACTGGAAGAGATCGTGGAATTCCTCGCCGCCTGGCAAGACAAGGCCACACCGGTCATCGAGCGTCCGCTGGTTGCGATCTTTGCCGCCAATCATGGCGTTGTCGCCAAGGGAGTCTCGGCATTCCCGCCCTCCGTCACCCGCAGCATGATGGAAAATTTTGCGGCAGGCAGTAAGGGGGAAAACGATTGGAAGGGCTCGTACATGGCATAAAGAGGGCTCGGTCTACCTCGTGCGGCAGGCAGTTGAATGACAGTGAGGGTTTTACAAGAGGCGTATTAGGGCTCGGAACGGCCGTAAAGAGGGCTCGGCTTACCTCGTGCGGCAGGCAGTTGAATGTCTCTGCCAGGCCGCGGCGGTTGTCCAGCAGACGAGTGAG
>CAIZGQ010000324.1 GCA_903932565.1 uncultured Hyphomicrobiales bacterium | reverse complement strand
CGCACGATCCGAATCTCCTTCAGGCTGCTCAAGAACTGGCACTGCTGTATTCAATCGATAGCCACGATACCTCGGATCAAAGCGAACTAGCTCGAATTGGAGGAATTCGAGGTATTAGTGCTACGGACCTGTTTGCTGCTCTTGCTGAACTCCGAAAGCGCGGCGTGGTGCAGGTGCGCGGGCGCTGGAACGCGATCCTGCCGCATGTGATTGCCAACCGTCTGGCTGCAGCCGCGCTGGAACGAATTCCCCCAACAGATTTTGACCGTTTCTGCAGTTCATCGACGCCGAGGATGTTGAAGTCGCTGTCGCGCCGTCTGGGCTATCTCCACGATAGCCCGGAAGCGAGAACGATGATTACGCGTTGGCTGCAGCCTCAAGGGCTCCTGGCTGACGTTGTTGTCCGTGGAGACGACGGGGTTGAGATTCTTTCCAATGTTGCACCGGTAGCAACCGAAGCGGTATTGGCAAAGATTCGGCAGGTGCTGGTCGGCCCAAGAAGTAGCGATATCGTGCCGCCGAACTGCTCAGTGCGATGGCGCTGGACTAGGCTTATCAAGGCGCTCGCATATGACGCCAATCTGTTCGACAGCGCAGCCACTCAACTCGTTCGATTCGTCGCTGCCGAACCTGCGGACCACAATCAAAATGCGGCACGTCAGCCGTTCGAAGAGCTATTTCATCTCTACCTTTCAGGGACACAAGCTACGCCAGAGCAACGCCGCCAATTTGTCCGAAGACTGGCGAACTCAAACGATCCTAGCGAACGACGTTGCGCGGCCAGTGCACTCAAATCCCTTTTGAAAGCGTCGCATTTCTCATCATGGAGCAATTTCGATTTCGGAGCGCGCTCTAGGAATTGGGGATGGGAGCCGCAAATACCTCAGGACGTTTGTGCTTGGTATTCAGACGCCATTGATCTGGCAGTCGAGCTTTCAGATTTGCTGAACAATACAAGAGATATACTAGCGCATAGCGTACGGGACATCTGGCTTATTGAAGCATGTCACGATGCATTGGAACGTGCCGCTGACGCGTTCTCGCAAGCGTCCCCATGGATCGAAGGGTGGGTCGCCTTCCGCAAGACTTTGTGTTTTGAGGGGAAGGATATGCCCGCCCCGATCCGAGAAAGACTGATTGGGATCATTGAACGGTTGAAGCCAAAAGACCTTCTGAATCAGGCTCGCGCTGTTGTCCTGGGTCGGTCCAGCGGTGGTTGGGAGGTTGTTGATGGGGAGGACGATCATGAGGATGTCATGAAGCTGTGGCAACGCGCCTCCCAGATAGCCCAGGATATCGGTCGGCAACTCGCGCAAGATACTGGGACGCGTAACGCTATTCTGACAGAGTTGGAAACCGAGCCGCACGCGTCTCGCGCCAATGAATGCGGGCGAGGGTTGGCCGAGGGAGCAGATGACTTAGATGCAATGTGGGGAGAACTCACAACGCACTTCGTGTCCGGTGACACAACTACCTCGATAGCGACCGTGATGGGCGGATTTATAGCCGCAGCGCACGGTCGAGATTCTTCTTTTGTCGACCGAGCACTGGATGCCGCTCTGCATGCACCGCGTCTTGCGCAAATTTTGCCCTATCTGCAGGCGCAGGCCGGTTTGGATGATGGTGCTATCGCACGAATTCGACGAGCAATCCTCTTGGGGAGTATCAAGGCTTCTGCTTTTTTAAATATTCGTAACGGCAGTGCAGGAACTATCCAGATAGAGGCGTTTTGCGATTTGCTGCGGGATATTTCTGCAATGACAAATGGCGCAGAATTTGCGCTTGATATTCTTCACATGCGGTTCGTCTGCGAAAAGAATGCCGAGCGAGACTATGATATACGGCTCATCAACATGGGTCGTGATTTACTGCACATAATCGACTTTGGGCAAAGGAGTGTCGGTGGGAACCATGCGGTCGAGGTGATCATT
>CAIZGQ010000323.1 GCA_903932565.1 uncultured Hyphomicrobiales bacterium | reverse complement strand
TCAGCGAGATTTGCGGGATGACGCCCGACGCCAGCACATTGCGCTGGAACACTTCGCCATAACCGCCAAGCGCCGCGACACCTTCCTGAATGCGCGCGCCACCCGCATCAAACAAGCCGACAATGGGCGCGCCATTCTTCAGCGCCATGTCCTGGATCTTGGTGATCTTGGCGGCGTGGGTTTCCGACAGCGAGCCGCCAAACACCGTGAAATCCTTGGCGAAGACATAAACAACACGGCCGTTGACTGTGCCCCACCCGGTGACGACGCCGTCGCCGGGAATTTTCTCGCCCTGGTCCATGCCAAAGTCGACGCAGCGATGCTGCACGAACATGTCGTATTCTTCGAACGAGCCTTGATCGAGCAGCAATTCGATACGCTCGCGGGCTGTCAGCTTGCCGCGCGCATGCTGCGCCTCGATGCGCCGCGTGCCACCGCCCAGCCGCGCATTGCCGCGCCGCTCTTCCAGACCCTCAAGAATATGTTTCATGGCGCAGACCTGTGCATACGGACGATGGACAAAGGCTAGCGCGTAACATGGCCCTTGCGAAGCGTGAACCGCGACAGAAGTCGGGGGCCTCGCGATATTGAAAACCTTCTCCCTTTGGAAAAGGTGCCCGGCAGAGCCGGGCTCTAGCCGGGGTTCGCCGAATTGAGTGCACACGTCCGTACTGCCGGACTTGTGATGACGAGCGTGGCGCCTTTCGCGCCGGGTGAGAATTCGCCAACGCAGCAAACTGTAACAGGTGCGTAAAGCGAAAAACGCCTTTCGCCGTCGAGATGATCACCCTCATCCGCCATGCTCCGCATGGCACCTTCTCCCAAGGGAGAAGGCCATCACGGCATGGCCGCCCCTCAGCCTAGCCCATCCAACCGCTTATTGCTGCCCGAGCAAATTCGTCTATCCCCCTCATTCCTAAATAGGATAATATTCTTTTTTTATCCTGTTCAGGTTTGATTATGTCATTTCCCAATTCCGACCCTGTCGTTGAACACCGCCAACTTCGTCAGCGCATCATCGGTCTGCAGGCCGAGCGGCAACTGATGATCATCGGGGAGCGGCTTCAAAGGCACAATTTCAATCCCCATCAATCGCGGGAACCCAACGGTCGATGGGTCGACGAAGGCGGGCGCAGAAAGCCTCCCGTCGGCACGCAGGTCGCGCAGCTCGGACTCATCCCGGTTGCCATTCCAGCTGCCATAACGGCGGCAGCGGGATTCTACACGGCCCTGACGGCGCTGAAGCCTGCTTTATCGCAAGTCATCTTATCCCTCAAATCTGCTCTATATCCCATCGGCACCGCAGGCCAAATTGCCGTAACAGGGGTCCAACAACTCAATCAGGAGGAAGCTCAAAAAAACTGCCCGAGACTTGTAGAAGTTCAGTCGCGACTCGATCAAGCCATCGACGTTATCAAGTCGCAAGGCGAAAATCTTTCACCGCAACAATATGGGACTGCTGTGCATACCGAGCTTAAACGACAGATTGACGCGCTACGTGATCCGTTTTTTACTGCAGAAGAATCCTACCTCAAAGGTAACGAAAACCCTGATAAATATGGTCGTCTCGGCACAGTTCGCGTCGATGTAGTGGAGCGCGTCAATCCATCAACTGTTTGCATCTACGATATCAAAACCGGTGTTACCGGCCTCACCACCGCGCGTATGACTGAGATTGTAACAACCGTAAAAAGTGCTCATCCCCTGGTTCAGAATTTTATTATCACGGAAGTCAGGCCCTCGAAATGAGCACTGAAAAACAAATTCGCCAGATGGTTCAGCCGTTGCTGGCACGGCATACGGACCTGGCTTATTTAAATCGACGGCTCATTCTCAAACCGGTTACGCATGTTTTCAGGAGCGTCCTTCTTGATCGGACTGCCTATGCGCATAGCTACGAGCCAGCATACGGTGTACAATTTTTATCCCGACCGAACGGGGCTCAAGGCATTGGTTGGGGCGGCCGCCT
>CAIZGQ010000322.1 GCA_903932565.1 uncultured Hyphomicrobiales bacterium | reverse complement strand
TCAATTGCAACCACGTCTTCGGGCGACGTCCCCCATGTGACAACGGGCGGCAGTTTGGCCGCATCCAACACGATCTCGGTATCAAAGTGAGCACCGGGATCTGATTTCAGCGTGTTCCAGTACGCAACAGCCTGGTCGAATTGGGCACCCTTGGGTGATTTCGGACGGTCCTTCAAATAAGCATAGGTCTTGTCGTCAGGTGCGATCATGCCCGCACGGGCGCCGGCCTCAATGGTCATGTTGCAGACCGTCATACGGCCCTCCATGGAGAGCGCGCGAATGGCTTCGCCGTCATATTCAATCACGTAGCCGGTGCCGCCTGCCGTCCCAAGCTTCCCGATGATCGACAATACGATATCTTTTGCCGTGACACCCGCGGGCAATTGCCCATTCACGGTCACGCGCATGTTCTTCATTTTCTTCTGAATCAGCGTCTGTGTTGCCAGGACGTGCTCGACCTCGGAGGTGCCGATGCCATACGCCAAGGCGCCAAAGGCGCCATGCGTCGATGTGTGGCTGTCGCCACACACGATGGTCGTACCAGGCAGCGTGAATCCCTGCTCGGGACCAATGATGTGGACGATGCCCTGGCGGACATCGAACGCATCAAAATATTCTAAACCAAATTGACGTGCATTCTCAGCAAGTTGTTCAATCTGAGCCTTGCTTTCCGGATCATCGATCACGGCACGGTTTGTCGTCGGCACATTGTGGTCAACCACAGCAAGCGTCTTTGCAGGCGCGTGAACGGCTCGCTTTGTCAGGCGCAAACCTTCGAAGGCCTGGGGGCTGGTGACTTCATGGACCAGATGTCGATCGATGTAGAGCAGCGTTGTTCCATCAGCCTGCGCGTCTATGACGTGATCATCCCAGATCTTGTCGTAGAGGGTCCGAGGTTTGCCAGCATTCGTCTGAGCCATAGAATCCATCCCGGTTGCCAGTGTTTGGCCACGCATCATTTAAACAGCGTCTTACAGGCAAGCTTGGTTTGGGGGAAGTGGGCTAATGTGGTCTCTTAGGACGGCTGAACGTAAATCCGCAGTCTGCCATCAATAGTCAGCCCGTCTTCAAAAGCGGGCACACATAAACCCGGCCTCTTGCGAGGCCAACACATAGGCTTTTGTCATGCTGGAGAGACCACGCGTTGCTCCTTACCTAACTGTCACGCCAGCTTCGGGGGCTATTGCCCTCTATATTGCGATCTTTGGTGCAAAGCAGAAAGCTGTCATGCCTGCTCTTGACGGGTTGCGGATCATGCATTGCGAGCTTGAGATCAACGGCGGGCCGATCATGTTGTCGGATGCCTTTCCCGAGTTTGGCCACACGCGTTCGCCGCTACCTGGGGAGCCGGTCACCTCTGCTGTCAGTTTGGAATTTGCAAGCGCCAAGGACGTTGACGACCTGTTTCAGCGGGCAACACATATGGGGTGTAAGCCCGAGACGGTACCAACAAACTCATTCTGGGGAACGCGCTATGGCTCGTTTCGGGATCCGTTCGGTCACCGATGGTTGCTGAATGCCCCGCTTATGTGAGCCAGACGTCGTCCTCGGATAGGCCTTAAATTGTGTTATTTGGATATCCTGTCTCCGGGCCGTACCCAGTCATGGACCTGAAAACACTGCCATCCCCGAAGGTCACTATGGCGCGCGGTGATCGCGTGCCGGCCTTTTCGCTTTACGGCGAGCAGGACGGGCCCTCCGATCTCGAATTTATTCACATCGAAGACATCCGAAGTCGTAGCGAGCAGCATGAATGGGAAATTGGGACCCATCTGCATAAAGGGCTGTTTCAGACGTTATTTGTTCTCAATGGCAGCGCTGAAGCCATTCTCGACGAAACCGTTCATAAGGCGGCTCCGGGCTCCGTGGTCGTCATACCCCCGGGCACAGTGCATTCGTTTCGATTTGAGCCCGATACGGATGGGTATGTGTTGACGCTTGCTGAAGCTCTGCCGATTCGGCTGGCAGACAGCCGATCCCGTCAACTCTTTGAAACCTTATCTGTGCAAGCGCGGGTGGTTGAGATGGGTGCGGACGCAGAGAGGTGCCGTCTTTTGCTCGCCCAAATCTCACAAGAGGCCCGCGAACTTGAGTCCGGACACCTGCTGATTTGCGAATGGCTCGTCGCCGCAACGCTCATGCTCATTGCCAGGCGCGCAGCAGAACCCCCCATTGCAACTGCGAAGCTTCGAAGCTCAAATATTTTCGCCAGGTTTCGGGCCTATGTTGAAGCTCGATACAGAGACCACCTGTCCGTCGCCGATTACGCCAAAGCCTTGTCGGTCTCAGAAACCCGGTTGGACCGCATCTGTAGATCGCATGTGCATCAATCCGCCTTTGAACTGGTGCAGGAGCGACTGATGCTGGAGGCCCGGCGCACGCTCGTTCATGTCGAGGCGCCCGTATCAGTGATCGCGCGCGAACTCGGATTTAAGGATCCCGCCTATTTTTGCCGGATCTTTCGAAAAAGAACTGGGCAGTCGCCGACCTCATTTCGCAAGTCGCAGCGCCAAAGACTTGAAACGGCAGCCAGACTTTCAACCGCACCCTAAGGGCCCATAGCTCGCGCCAAGAGGGCAAGCTCGACATCAGTTGCGATCTGGCGAAGGTGGATGTTGCGAGCCTCCGATCCTGCACGGCCCGCGTCGAACTCGGACTGGAAACCGTCTCGATAACCCCAAAGCGCAGGAAGAAGATCAAACCCGGCTGATGTGATGGCCTTGGTCGCTAGTCTGATCTGGCTCTCGGAGCGACCTGTTTTGGACAGGATGAAAGTGATTTTGCCCTCGCCACCTTGTTTGACGAGCGCGTGAGCGAACGCCAGGGTCGGCCGCAGATCGTCGCCCGACGTGCCGGTCGGCATGAAAACGACATCGCTTTCTTCAGCAACCTCTTTGGCAAGATCGTCAGCCAGCCCGCGCGTGTCCGCGATGATCAAATCAAACGATTCTTCAGCTTTCTTTAGTTTTTTCAAGCTCTTGAACGGTCTGGCATCGAGTTGTGGCAAGAGACCGGCGCGAAGGCGAACCGTGTTCCACTCAACACTGGTCAGCTGTTCCAGGTCAAAATCGGCCAATAAAACGTTCTGACCTTGGCGGGCTGTCGCCACCGCAAGAAGGCGGGCTAACGCGCTTTTGCCAACGCCGCCTTTTTGACCAACGAAAGACACAAGCCGTGGTTCAATATGCTTTTTTGACACGCTCTGCCCACCCTCAAAAGCGACGCCCCAGTTCGAGCCGGCCGCAACGAAACAGGCTCTACCTTGTCGCAGCATCGTTCGAGAAAGGCCGGAGCGCAACACTGCAGCGGGTATGTCATTGAAGGTTGGGTCGCAAGCAACACACGAGGCGGCGACGGGGCTGGGAACGAGAGAGAGACCAAGGCCAAGAAAAGACTGGCCAAGTGGGCCTCGACGGTATAACCAACCAATCAAATTTGCTGGGCCGATCTTGTCGAGCCCGATACGGAGATCGTTATGGCAGTTCCCAAAAAGAAGGTATCGCCGTCCCGTCGCGGGATGCGTCGTTCCGCTGATGCGCTCAAGGCGCCGACCTACGTCGAAGATAAGGATTCGGGCGAATTGCGCCGTCCGCACCACGTAGATCTGAAGACAGGCATGTACAATGGCCGCCAGATCCTCAAGGTGAAGTCAGCGGAAGCCTAAGTTCATTTTTAGGTTAACGGATCTGAAGCCGCTCCGAAGGGGCGGCTTTTTTCGTTTTTCGCCGCTTTCTCAGTCGAGATCCATGATCAGGTCCGGCACCAGCATCCGCCGCATGGGAATTTGCTGCTGATGTTTGGGATCAAGGTTGTCGTAATATTTGACAATGAGATCGATGAGATCAACGCCGCTCAGCAGGCGTAGATTGTTTCTCGAATTGGCGAAATCCCGTGCGGCCGGCGTGTAGTCGCTGGTCCCCACAAAGATCCCAACGTCCCGCTCATGAATCATGGCGCTGAACGCCTTGACGGTTTCCGCGCTGATATTTCCGTTCAGGCATTTGACCTGAATTTTGAGAATCGGTGGCTCAATTCCAAGCTCGTCGCGGTGCGCGATCACATCGATCCCGTCATCCAGCACATGACGCGTCTGCTGCGCACGATATCCCATGGCTCGGAAGAGGTCAGCCACGAGCGCTTCAAGAGGGAAACCCTTGAAATAGGTCCGCAGCATTTTCGCGATGAAATCTCGCGTGGTATCGCTGACGTGGCGAACCGCGCTTTCGCAAGGATCCTCGGCTTGTAAATCCGGTGTCCGCCCAGCGAAGCCCGTTTCAAACTTGCGCCGGAACTCAGCCGCAAATGCCTTCACCTCAAACAAGGTGAGGGCCGCCCCGATTTCGTAAAGTGCGCCTGGCGTGAAAAGATCGCGCGACCGGTTCTGATGCCACGTCACATTGCGACGATGCGCGAAAACATCGTTTGTCTCGGATTCGTAGATGTAGGGGCCGCTGACTTGCCCCCAATAAAGCGTTCGATCTGATTTGCGGGGAAAGATGATGTAATCATCAATCTGCATTTCATGCATGAAGCGATACAATTGCCCTGCAAGGACGGGCACGGCTTCGGGTCTGGCCTCGCCAGCGACCGTTCGAGCCATGACATCCTTGAAGGCTGTCCGGCACGCCGGAAGATCCTCGATCTCAGGCCCGATCTCTGAAAAAGACAAGGCAATCTGGTGATCTTCTAGAAAGACACGGTCTGCCTGGCCCACCGATCCAGCCCGAACCGTCCAAATGCGGGATGACGACATTGGGACCTCATGATCGTTTGGTGCAACTGAATGCGTTCACCAAAACGATCACGGTCTAACACTCTCAGTTAAACTTAAGCTTAACTGAGAGTCAGATCATATATTGCCCGCCGTTCGCGCTGAGCGTCGAACCTGTGATGAATCCGGATTCATCGGATGCCAAAAACATCACGCAACGCGCGATCTCTTCCGGCTCGCCAAGGCGCCCGACTGGGATCTGCGGGATGATACGTTTCTCCAGCACTTCGGCGGGCACAGCTCGAACCATTTCCGTGCCGATATATCCGGGGCATATCGCATTGACGGTCACACCTTTGCTGGCGTTTTCCTGAGCAAGCCCTTTGATGAAGCCAAGTTCACCTGCCTTGGCCGCCGAATAATTTGTCTGTCCCGCTTGGCCCTTTTGTCCGTTGATCGATGAGATGCAGATAATCCGACCGAAATTTCGGGCTCTCATCCCCTCGATCACGGGACGGCACATATGGAAGAGCGAGTTCAGATTTGTATTGATGACAGCATGCCATTGCTCGGCCGTCATTTTATGAAAGAAGCCATCACGGGTAATGCCGGCATTGTTGACGAGCACATCGACGGGCCCAAAGTCATTTTCAACTTTTGCGACGCCCTGAGACGCGGACTCGGCGTTGGAGACATCCCATTTAAATGTCTGAATCTTTGTCTCGGCACTGAAAGCCGCGGCAGCTTCATCATTGCCTGCATAGTTTGCAGCAACACGATAACCGCTGGCATGCAGCGCCTTGCTGATCGCCGCGCCAATACCACGCGTTCCGCCTGTCACAATCGCAACTCGGGCCATTATGGCCTCCCTTGATCTCTTGTTTTTAACGCACGCGTTACAAAATGCATTACTCGCAGCGCATTATGTCATACCAATGCGCAGCAGATTTTTAAATTGGGCTTATGGCTTAGCGCTCGACGCAAAGTGCGATGCCCATGCCACCGCCGATGCACAATGTTGCAAGGCCCTTCTTGGCATTGCGACGCTGCATTTCAAACAGAAGCGTGTTCAGAACACGTGCGCCCGACGCGCCCACCGGATGGCCGATTGCGATGGCGCCACCGTTAACGTTCACGATCGAGGGGTCCCAACCCATGTCCTTGTTCACAGCAAGGGCCTGGGCAGCGAAGGCCTCATTGGCCTCGACCAGATCGAGATCCTTCACTTTCCAGCCGGCTCTTTCCAAGGCCTTGCGCGATGCTGGAATAGGGCCCGATCCCATAACGGCTGGGTCAACGCCAGCGGTGGCCCAGGACACGATGCGAGCCATCGGTGTCAAGCCACGGCGGTTGGCTTCTTCCGCCGACATCAAAACAAGTGCCGCCGCGCCGTCATTAATCCCTGATGCATTACCGGCAGTTACGGTGCCATCTTTTGTAAAAGCAGCTTTTAATTTCGAAAGGGATTCAAGTGTTGTTCCAGCGCGAACGTACTCGTCCTTATCCATCACGACATCGCCCTTGCGGGTGGAAATTGTGAACGGGACGATCTCGTCGTTAAAACGGCCTGCCTTTTGCGCTGCTTCTGCCTTGTTTTGCGAGGCAACTGCAAAAACGTCTTGTTCTTCGCGGCTAATTTGCCATTTCGCAGCAACATTCTCTGCTGTATTGCCCATGTGATATCCGTGAAAGGCGTCCATTAGGCCGTCTTTCAGCATCGTATCGATGAACTTCAGGTCGCCCATTTTCTGTCCTGCGCGCAGATAGGCCGCGTGGGGCGCCAGCGTCATGGATTCCTGCCCGCCAGCAACGATGATCTTTGCGTCACCGCTCGCAATCTGCTGCATGCCAAGGGCCACAGCCCGCAAGCCCGAGCCACACAATTGGTTTAAACCGAACGCAGTTTTTTCCTGCGGAATACCAGCTTTCATTGCAGCCTGGCGTGCCGAGTTTTGACCTTGTCCAGCAGACAGGATTTGTCCCAGAATAACTTCGTCGACATCGCCGCCTTCAATCTTGGAGCGCTCCATCGCAGCCTTGAGCGCGGCGGCGCCCAGATCATGCGCG
>CAIZGQ010000321.1 GCA_903932565.1 uncultured Hyphomicrobiales bacterium | reverse complement strand
CGCCGCAAGGCACCCGCTTGGCACCTCGGATTTCGCGTCATTTCTTCTGCAGGCTCAAGCCTCGGGTGCAAAGGTTGTGGGCCTCGCAAATGCGGGCGGTGACACAATCAATCTCGTCAAGCAGGCCTCGGAGTTTGGTCTTGCCAAAGGCGGCCAGTCTCTTGTGGCGTTTCTGGTGTTCAGCAATGACGTTCACGCCATGGGCCTTGACAAGGCGCAGGGCCTGCAGCTCACGGAAAGTTTCTACTGGGACATGGACGATGACACGCGAAGCTTTGCCAAGCGGTTCGCGACGCGTCCCGGCATGAATGGCAAAATGCCAAGCGGCAATCAGGCTGGTGTCTATTCCGAGACACTCGCTTATCTCAAGGCAGTCGCGGCCAGCAACTCCGATGATGGCAAGACGGTTGTCGCTGCCATGAAGAAGATGCCGTTCAAAGACGCTTTGTTTGGCGAGATGTCCGTTCGCGCAGATGGGCGTGCGATCCATCCGATCCACTTGTTCGAGGTCAAAAAACCGTCGGAGTCAAAAGGTGAATGGGATCTTTATCGGAAGCTTCAGACCATCCCCGGTGATCAGGCGTTTCGTCCGTTGACGCAGGGAAACTGCCCGATGATCAAATAGTCAAAGTTTCGATCTTAACTGGGACTATGTACGGAAAAGGCCCTGCAAAGCAGGGCCTTTTTGTTGTCGATAATGATTGCGGACGTTCAGGCAGCCTGAACGGAACCACCGCGACCGCGACCCTTCAGGATGCGACCTTCTTCGGCGAGCGACGAATGGACTTTCCAATAGCGGTTTTCGTTCCAGCCGAGCTCAGTCCGCAGGGCCATATTACCAACGGAAGACTTGATGCGACGAAGGCGGGTCAGAAACATTTTGCGATCATCGATAAGGGTCGGGCGAGCCATTTGTTTGTCCTGAATTTGAAGTCGCCTTTAGGGCGGGTCGTGAAGGTTGAAGTTTGATTACTTTAGTTTCAACGCTTGAAACGGAAATCACGTTTACGTTTGGTCTGCAACTAATGCGTCACCGTTTTGATGTCTAGCTTTTATTTCTTTAAAAACGTTCAACATTAAGGCGGCGCAAATCGCGAGCCGCGCCATGCTGAGGTTCATGCAACACCAATCTCAAACGCCCGAAATGTCTTAACGTTTACATTCAAACTGTAGAGATGCCTATGATTGTTGGGTCTTTTTGCATTTAAGTGTCTCGGTGTTCGTTATAATGCATCTTGGTTTGAATGCGTATAACGAACTTCTACTTACGTTTGTTTATGATATGTTCCCATTAAATAAATTTTTGCTCATGAGATTTAGAGCTTCGGCCTGCGATCAACCCGGAACAGTCTGGCGTGACGTGTTTAATTTGTCGGGATGTGGCAAACTGAGTTTGGAGACTTGGCGTTAAGGCCTGAACAAAGGCCGCGCGGACGTCTGGGGAGCAACAAACGTGCGTGTTATCAGTCTTGAAGACCACTTCTGTTTTCCGTTTGTAAACGATCGCATCGGCATTAAGACCGTCGTTGCGCGGGGATTTCCGCCGCCGGACCAAAACAGACAGACGCATCTCAACCCTTTGCTTGAAGACATCGGGGCTGGGCGCGTCGCTGACCTTGATGCAAACGGCATTGACCTTCAGGTGATGTCGTTGTCTGGGCCCGGCGCGGACTTGCTGGAGGGTCAAGCCGGTATTGATCTGGCTCGCGAACTCAACGACATGCTGGCAGCGGGCGCTGCAAAATATCCCGGGCGCTTATCAGGTTTCGCGCATTTGCCCATGCGCAGTCCGGAGGCCGCCGCCCGCGAGCTCGAACGCTGTGTGAAGGAACTTGGGTTCCTTGGTGGTCAGGTGAACGGCACCACGGAAGACCTGTTTCTCGACGATCCCCGTTTCGATCCTATTCTGGCGATGGCAGTGCAGCTGGATGTGCCGATTTACGTGCATCCGTATGTGCCGCCAACAGCGGTGAGTGCGATTTATTATGATCGGCTTCCGGGCAAGACGAGTTTTGTTCTTTCAACAGCTGGCTGGGGTTGGCATTCCGAGACAGCAATTCACATTCTGCGCATGGTGATCGCGGGAACGCTGGACCGGCACCCCAAGCTCAAGCTGGTGATCGGCCATATGGGCGAAGGGCTGCCCGTGATGCTGGAACGTATGGACGCGATCCTTGGTCCGCATTCCAAGCATTTGAGTCGGTCCATCAGTGATACCATTCTGGAGCAAGTCTGGATCACGACTGCGGGCTTTTTATACAAGATCCCGTTTCAAGCTGCGTTGACGACGTTTGGCGCGGATCGGATCATGTTCTCTGTCGATTATCCTTACACGAGCAACGACAAGGCCTTGCCGTTCTTGAATGCGCTTCCGGTTTCGCCCGCGGATCGCGCCAAGATTGCCCATGGCAATGCGGAGCGTTTGCTGAAGTTGCCAAAAACAACCTGACCTAAAAGATCTGACTCAAAACGTTCATCTCGCCCTGATGGCTTTCACAGGCCCATCAGGGCGGGGCGATATCTTTGCGTTAGAGCGGTTCGAAACCATTGAGCTTGAGCGCATCGCGAAACGCGTCTGAGGCCAAAGTATCTCGAAGCTCAATGGCAATCTGGCCATGAGTCGCGTGCGCGGCAGGGGCTGCCACATAGGTCGTTGTGAAAGCGGCACCCGCAGGCAATGGCCCTAAAACCTCAATGCCCTTCACGT
>CAIZGQ010000320.1 GCA_903932565.1 uncultured Hyphomicrobiales bacterium | reverse complement strand
CATCAAGGCAATGGACATCACGTAGGACCAGATGTGGACGCGAGCATGTTCTGTGAAGAGACGCCGCAACAGGGCGAAGCTGTCGGATTTTGCGTCAGCGGGATGTTCATCAACCATGGGGTGGTGCTAGCCCGGTCGCGCGCATGAGGCAAGTCGGGCACCCGGGGGGAAGGTCCGTCAGGCGCGGTAGCGGCTAAGTTCAGTCCCGTCGTAACAGGAAGACGGCCTGCTCGCCAAACAGGTTCCAGACCCACCACGGGGTGCGGACCCGCATGGGGGAGCCGGAGCTGTTCAAGGTCACGCCGCGCTCAATCCGCGCCCCGATGGTGTCCACCAAATCAGCGAAATCGCGGATGGTGCAGAAGTGAATGTTGGGCGTGTCATACCAGGGAGCGGACAGGTTTTCCGTGACCGGCATCCGCCCGTTGAACATCAGATGCGCGCGGATCCGCCAGTGCCCAAAATTTGGAAAGGACACGATGGCGTGCCGCCCGATCCGGAGCATCTCTTCCACCACCTTGCGCGGGTGTCGCGTGGCCTGAAGCGTTTGCGACAGGATGACGTAGTCAAAGCCATCGTCGGGATAGGCCGATAGGTCCGTGTCGGCGTCGCCCTGGATGACCGAAAGCCCCTTGGCGACGCAATCATTCACCCCGCGCTGGGACAATTCCATGCCGCGCCCATCGACACCGCGCGTGTCCGCCAGAAGCCGCAGGAGCGTGCCATCGCCACAGCCCACGTCGAGGACGCGGGCTCCCTGCGCGACCATGCCGGCCACAAGCAGAAGATCCACACGAGCCGCCGCGGAATAAGACTGGCTTTCAAGTGCGCGCAGAAGGTCAGTCATGTGGGGTCAGTCATGGGTGTTCAACAGCATCACGCGACGCCTGCAGGAGAACGCGCTGGCGCTATGCCGCGGGCACGGGCGGCGGAGTCCAGAAAGCCGCGCGTTGTCGCGATCAGGTCAGGCACATCGAGAAGAAAGGCGTCGTGACCCTTGTCGGTTTCAACTTCAACAAAGGAGACCGAAGCGCCGCTCGCATTGAGGGCATGGATCACGGCGCGAGAATCGCTCGTGGGAAACAACCAATCTGATGTGAAGGACACAACGCAGAAGCGGGTTTTTGTGCCCGTGAAGGCGCGTGCCAGAACCCCATCGTAGTCGTCCGCGAGATCGAAATAATCCATCGCGCGCGTGACATAGAGATAGGAATTGGCATCAAAGCGCTCAACGAAGGTCGAGCCCTGGTGGCGCAGATAGGATTCAATCTGGAAATCGGCATCGAAGGAAAACGTCGGCGCGCTGCGGTTCTGCAGCTTGCGGCCGAATTTTCGGTGCAGAGCTTCATCCGACATATAGGTGATGTGCGCCGCCATGCGGGCGACGGCCAGGCCCTTGGTGGGCTGAAGGCCCCGCTCGAAATAGCGCCCGCCAGCCCATTCCGGATCGGCCATGACAGCCTGACGTCCAACCTCATGAAATGCGATGTTTTGCGAGGAATGACGTGTGGCGGTCGCAATTGGCAACGCGCAGAACACGCGCTCGGGGTAGCTCGCGGCCCATTGCAGAACCTGCATGCCGCCCATCGATCCGCCCGCAACGCAAAACAATTGGTCGATGCCAAAGTGATCCACCAGCATGGCCTGCGCGCGGACCATGTCCCGAATTGTCACCACCGGGAGGTCGAGACCATACGGCTTGCCGGTCGCTGGATTGGTGGACGCCGGGCCAGTCGTTCCCATGCAGCCGCCGACCACATTGGAGCAGATGACAAAGTAGCGGTCGGTATCGATGGGGCGTCCAGGGCCGACCATGGTTTCCCACCAGCCAGGCTTGCCCGTGACCGGGTGGACGTTGGCGACGTGCTGGTCACCGGTCAACGCGTGGCAGATCAGGACGGCATTCGATTTGGCGGCATTCAGTTCGCCGTATGTCTGATAGGCGATTGTCAGCGGGGCCAATAAAACGCCGGCATCCATCGCCAGAGGCTGCGTGTCAGGAAATCGCACGACTTTGCTGTGGGGCTCATCCGCCTCGCGCAGGGCAGCGTTCGCCGCAGTGCTCAGGTCTTGGAGAGCCGTCAAGGCAATATCCCACATCGGAGAAAGCGCGTTCGCTTTGGCGAACGCTATGTCCTTTATGTAGGATTACCCCCTGTTGATCGTCAAGCAGTCGAGGTGCGACTCAGAACTCGACGTCCAGTTCCTCGAAATCCTCGTGCTCCTCAAGAGCAGCTGCAATCCATTCCTGCATGAGCGGCATGGCCATGATGTGCACGCGATAGGCCTCGCAGGCGGGGTCGAGGGCGACGTCATAGGTGGTGAAGCGGGAGCAGACCGGCGCGTACATCGCATCGGCCGCACAAGGGGCCTTGCCGAACAGGAATGGACCGCCGTAGCGGCTGAGGCAATCCTTCCAGATCGTCTGGATCCGGTCGATGTCCGCTTGGGCCCCAACCCAGACCTTAAAACCCTTGTTGACTGTCTTGATGTTCATCGGCAGCGCCGAGCGCATGTTGGTGAAACCGGAATGCATTTCGCCGCAAACGGACCGGCAATGGGTGCGCATGGCGCGATCTTTTGGAAACAATCCGCTCTTGGGGAATGTCTCATACAGGTATTCCGCGATCGCCCACGT
>CAIZGQ010000319.1 GCA_903932565.1 uncultured Hyphomicrobiales bacterium | reverse complement strand
ATCGACTTTACGCCCAACCGCGCGGTCTTTTCGATCTTCAAGCGCACCTCAGAGGTGCCCCTGTACAGAATTGAAAAAGACCCAAAGCTTGCGCGCAAGCAGGGCGCCTATTCGGTCGTGGCCTCTAACGGGCAAGTGCTGAAGCGCGGCCAGGACTTGGCCCGCGTTGTCGACGTGTTGAACAAAAAGGTGCGTCTCGTCGTCAGCTGAAGCGCGTCCATAAGCCCGCGCGACAAGAATCCGCTCCAGATGAAAAAAGCCCCGCGGAGCGGGGCTTTTCCTTGCGTGCTGAGGCGCTAGCGCCAAGCAAATGCTTAGTTGTTGCGGTTGCCCGTCAGCTGCAGCAGCGACATGAAGATGTTGATGAAGTCGAGATACAGCATCAACGCGCCGTTCACGGACTTCTTCATCGCAACGTCAACGCTGTCGCTCTCGTAATACATCTCTTTGATGTTCTGGGTGTCATAGGCGGTGAGGCCCGAGAAGATGAGCACCGAGAGGATCGAGATGGCGAACTGCATCATGCTGGACTGCAAGAAGATGTTCACCAGGCCTGCGATGATGATGCCAAAGACACCCATAATCAGGAAGGAGCCCATGGCCGAGAGGCTACGCGGCGTCGTGTAGCCATAAAGGCTCAACGCACCAAACGTTGCCGAGGTGATGAAGAAGGCCCGCGCCACCGACTGACCCGTGTAAACGAGCAGGATCGAGGAGAGGGCCAAGCCCATCACAGCCGCGAAGGCAAAAAACAGCGCGCGGGCCGATGTGGCCGCCATGCTGTTGATGCGGAACGAGAAGAACATGACAAAGGCGAGCGGCGCCAGCATCACAACCCAGCGGAGCGGGCTCAGATAAAGCGCCTCACCGAAAGCTGTCAGACGATGGTCTGCGCCCATGGCGAGCATGTTTGCACCGAGGGCCACGAGGCCCGTCAGTCCAAGACCGATCACCATGTTGTTGTAGACACCAAGCATATAGGCGCGCAGGCCCTGATCGATCTGGGCAGCTGTACCGGCCTGGGCTACGCCGGTCCCCCAGCGGGCACTTGCGTTGCGGTCGAAGTCGGACATTGTTTCCTCACAGTGAGAAACGGCAACCCCATGGTTTCCGGCGGCGGGTCGAAGCCCCAGACAATTAAGCTCACGCTTCGAGGGCCGCATCGGGAATATGGCCCCGCCTGCTGAAGCGCACAAGACCCTCTGCCATGACTTTGCTGTAACCTTTTCAAGCACAGTAAACCCAAGGCCCGGCACCGGCGCGCTCAGATTGCGGCGTGCGCCTCGTCAGGTGGCGTTTGGCGGCGCAAAGAAGCATTGCACCAGCTTTGGCTTGCCCCACCGGAACACCCAGAACTCGCCATCAACCGAGGGTTGGGCGTGATCGAAGGTCACCAGTTCGCCAGTGTCGAGAAGCTCGTAACCGCCGGGCACGACCCGCACCTGCGTCTTTTCCAGATGGGTGATGTCGTTGTCGCCGCAGCACACACGTTTGGTAATAGGGTCCACTTCCTTGCCATCCCACCATCTTTCATGGGCAGAGGCAGGATTCGCCAGCGCTCCAGCCAGCAAAAGGGCAGATGAACTCAAAATCTGGAAAATACGGCGCGGTGTCAGTAAGCCTGTGGCAATGGTGTGCATCCCGTTCTCCTGCGTTCGCAGTCGAGCTTCGAGGGCCGTGCCCACCCCATGGCCACACCTGCCCTCATGAGGGTGCAGCGAGTACGCATTGCAAAGCGCGCGCCAGAGACCTTGTGCCAAACTGACGCCGCGCCTTCGCGTCCGCCGCACCTTGCGCCGCATGGTCCCGCCTTGCTTCGTCATGCGTCCGTCTGGTAGGCGAAGCATCCCCAAGAGAATTCATTCCACCATGTCCCTCAGCCTCTATCTTGAAGTCATCGTTCAGGGCCTCCTGATCGGCCTCGTGTACGGGCTGATGGCGCTCGGCCTGTCCGTGATCTTTGGCGTGGTGCGGGTGGTGAATTTTGCCCACGGCGAGTTTGCCGTGATTGCCATGTATGCGGCGTGGTTCCTCTTCTCGCGGCTGGGCATCGACCCGCTTTTATCGATGGTGCCTGTGGCCATTGTCTTTTTCGGCCTCGGCTATTGGCTGGAACGCACCATCATTGCGCCCTTCATCCAGCGCCCGGACCATGAGCAGTTTATCCTGCTGGTGGGCCTGGCACTCGTGATCACCAACGGCCTTTTGATGCTGTTTGGGCCAGACAATCGCCATGCCGACTTGTCCTATTCCTTTGACTCATGGGCGCTTGGCCCCGTCATCGTGGACAAGGTGCGTGTTTACGCGGCAGGCGGTGCACTCGTGGTGGCTGGACTGTTGTTTTCCTTCTTTCGCTTCACGACCACGGGCACGGCGATCCGTGCCTGCGCCGACAACCTGACCGGAGCCGCTGTCGTTGGGCTGAATGTAAAGCGGCTCTATGCCCTGACCTTCGGCATTGGCCTTGCCTGTGTGGGCGCGGCGGGGTGCCTGCTGTCGACCACTGCCGACGCGACCCCGCAGCTTGGCCCGTCCTACACGTTGCTCGCCTTCACCATTGTCATCATCGGCGGGCTTGGCTCAATGCCCGGGGCGCTGATCGGCGGCATCGTCATCGGCGTGGCGGAGGCTGTCGCCAGCATCACCTTTGCGCCCTCCATGAAGAGCATGGTGAGTTTCGCGCTGCTGATCGTCATTCTGGCGCTACGCCCGCAAGGCCTGATGGGGCGGCAAAGCTGATGATCCATGCCGCCTTGCAGGATTTGTCGCCGCGCGGACGATGGGCGCTGGCAGCGTTCACAGCTCTGCTTCTCGCCGCACCTCTCGTGCTGGACCGCTATCTCGTCTCCGTGCTCGTGCTCGTCTTCTGGTCCGCCTATGTGGGGCAGGCGTGGAATGTGATGATGGGCTTTGCGGGGCTTCTTTCGCTCGGCCATGCGCTCTACGTCGGCCTTGGTGCCTATGTCAGCGCCGCGCTTTGGGTGCATTTTGGATTAAGCCCGCTGCTGGGGGCATTTCCCGCACTCGCGGCGTGCCTTGCCTTTGCGTGGGCGATTGCATTTTTAGGGTTTCGCTTCCGCATCGAGGGCGTTTATTTCGCACTGCTCACCATCGCCTTTGCCGAGGCGACGCGGATTGGCTTTGACCACATAGCGTGGACGGGAGCTGCCGCTGGCTTCTTCCTGAAGGTCTCGTCCGACACGTCAGGCTGGATCAACCTGCGCGGTGGGCCGCTGTTCTTTTATTATTTGGCGCGCGCGATGGCGGCGGCGGCCCTTGCTGCCTGTGCGTGGCTGCGCTCATCGCGGCTGGGCTATCGCTGGCTGGCAGTTCGCGAGGATGCGGAAGCCGCCCGCGCCATCGGCATCAATGTCATGGCGACACGCCTGTCCGCTGTGCTTGTCTCCGCCGGGATGACGAGTTTTGCCGGTGTGTTCTACGCCTTTTACTACAACAGCCTGTTTCCCAATCAGGTGTTTGATATCTCGCGCTCCATCGACATCATGCTGGCCCCCATCATCGGCGGCATCGGCACGCTGATCGGCCCCATCCTTGGCGCATTTATTCTGGTGCCACTGGGTGAAATCCTGATCGCGGCCACGCGCGCCATCGGCATCGATGCGCCCGGCGCGAAGGCTGTGTTCTTTGGGCTCGCCCTGATGGTCATCATCACGCTATCCCCCAGCGGGCTCTGGCCGATCCTGAAGAAACGCTTCAGCCAACAGAAGGGCGAGCCCTGACATGGCAGCGCTTCTCAAACTCGATGGCGTGACAAAGCGGTTTCGCGGCCTGGTCGCGGTCGACACTGTCTCGCTGGCTGTGGAAGCTGGCAGCATCTTTGCCGTCATCGGCCCCAATGGCGCGGGCAAGACCACTTTGTTCAACCTGATCGCTGGCGTCTATCGGCCCGACGTGGGCACGATTGAATTTGACGGCGCGCGGATTGACGGCTTGCGACCCGACATCATTTGCCAGCGCGGACTTGCGCGCACATTCCAGATCGTGCGGCCGTTTCCAGCTCTCACCGTGTTTGAAAACGCCACCATCGGCGCTTTGCTGCGCGAGCCCGACGTGGCCTCCGCACAGATCCTTGCAGGCGAGGTGCTTCGCAAGCTCGATCTGTGGGACAAGCGCGCGCAGAAAGCGGGCTCGTTGACGCTGCCGGATCGCAAGCGGCTGGAAGTGGCGCGCGCGCTGGCGACT
>CAIZGQ010000318.1 GCA_903932565.1 uncultured Hyphomicrobiales bacterium | reverse complement strand
CCATGAACTCACGCGCGATTGTCGTGATCATGGGGTCAACAGAGCGCGTCACAACCGCGCTCGCGAAGCCGCAAAAGCTGAAGACGAAAAGCAGCACAGGAGAGCCCGCAGATCTGCCTCACGACATGCAAGGATGCCAGCGATGTACGTGATCTGATGCGCGACGTCCAGAATAGTCTTGATGCGCAGACGCTGTTTGCATCTGCGCAAAGTTCACTGCGCCGCAATGACATAAGGCGACCTTGGCTGCACGGCTTTACCTCAGCCGTGCAGCCAGGCGATTAGCGCAGGCGCTGGCGATCAGTCTTCCTTGTAGCCGAATTCAGGGATGCCCTGCTGTGCGCCATAGTAGCGATACGGCAGGAACTTGCCCGACATCGTCAGCTTGACGCGGTCACCCTTCTCGTGCGCCAGGCGGGCGAAATCGAAGTCGAAATCAATGGCCGACATGATGCCGTCGCCAAATTCCTCTTCGATCATGGCTTTCCAGGCCGGACCATTGACCATCACCATTTCAAAAAAGCGATACAGCAAAGGATCCGTCGGGGGCATGGGCATGCCACGCATCGGCACTTCGTTGAGCATCGCCTGTTCGGTCTTTGAGAGGCCGAAGAGCTCCGCAGCGCGTGCTGCCAGCGGCTTCACGAGTTTCATCTGGCCCAGCAGAGCGCCGATGATAATTGTGTCCGATACGCCGCCGATCTCGTCGCAGATATGACGCCAGGTCCATTCCTTCTCACGCTTGATGTCGAGGATCTTTTCGGTGAGCTGGGCGCGTTGCATGGGAACTCCTTTGGTGTTGCGAGGGTGGGGGAACGAAAAATGAGAAATGCGTCAGACCGCGCGGGCCATCTCAGGCTTGGGCTCTGCTGAGGAAACAGACGCGCCTGCACCAAGATGAATGAGCGGCGGATTGCGTTGGTTGTATCCGGCGGGCGGTGCGTCGCGGAACGTGATGCTGCGACTGACGAGGAAGTCGATCAGGTGGTTGCGCAGAACGTAGAAGTTTGGGTCATGGTGGATGTCGCCCTGCCGACGATCAGCGGGCATCGGGTTGACGATGACTTCGGCAATTTTTGCCATCGGGCCGTTGGTCATCAGCACAATCTTGTCGGCGAGATAGATCGCCTCGTCGACATCGTGGGTGATCATGTAGACGGTCTGGCCGGTCTCGCGACACAGGCGGCGCGCCTCTTCCTGCAAGGTGCCACGTGTCAGCGCATCCAGCGCTGAAAAGGGCTCATCCATGAGGAGAATCTTGGGTTCGATAGCGAGCGCGCGAGCAATGCCGACGCGCTGCTTCATGCCGCCAGAGAGTTCGGACGGGCGCTTGTGCTCGGACCCCGCGAGGCCAACCTTGGCGATGGCGGCCTTGGCGCGTGTTTCGATCTCGTCCCTGGAGGCATCACGCCACCGCGACGACACCGCGTAGGCAACGTTGCCGAGCACCGTCTTCCATGGCAGCAACGCATTGCCCTGGAAGATTACCGCGCGATCAAGTCCCGCGCCGGTAATCTCTTTGCCATCCACAATGACAACGCCGTCGCTGGGTTCATCAAGGCCGGCCAGGATGTTGAGGACAGTTGTCTTGCCGCAGCCCGAGTGACCGATGACGCAGACAAATTCGCCCTTGTTGATCTTCAGCCAAAGGTCTTCAAAAATCGTCGTCGTCGCACCACCTGGCGCTGGATAGCGCTTCGAGATGCCTTCAATCGAAATGATGTGATCGCTCATGCGCTTTGCTCCGTCACTTATTCAGGGAATGTGACGAGGCGCTGGCAGCGCGCCAGAACCTGATCGAGAACCATACCAACAAGGCCGATGGCGAGAATGGAGACGATCACATTGGTTATCGACAGATTGTTCCATTCATTCCAGACGAAATAGCCAATGCCAGTGCCGCCAACGAGCATTTCGGCGGCCACGATGACGAGCCAGGCAATGCCAATCGAAATGCGCATACCGGTCAGAATGGTGGGTGCGGCAGCCGGCAAAATGATGGTGAACGCACGACGCAGCGCACCCACCTCGAGTGTCTTGGCGACATTCAGCCACTCGCGCCGGACCGCTGCCACGCCGAAGGACGTGTTGATCAGCGTTGGCCACAGCGAACAGATAAAGATGACGAAGATCGCCGAGATGCCGGAGTCCTTGATCGTGTAAAGCGCCAGCGGCATCCATGCGAGCGGTGAGACGGGCTTCAGCAATTGGATG
>CAIZGQ010000317.1 GCA_903932565.1 uncultured Hyphomicrobiales bacterium | reverse complement strand
TCCAGGCGATTTTCGAAAAGCCGAAATTCAGAAATGAGCCCAAGGGCGCTTATAGCGAGAAGTACCGATCCGAATACTGTTATAGCGTGCCGAATTCGAGGGGCAAATAGGGCCCAAAGAGCGGCAATTAAGACGTAGCAGCGAAATTCATAGGCTATAGTCCACATCGACCCGTTGAGCGCGGGGTATGGCAGGCCGCGCAGAAGTCCTGGAATATCCGGAGGCGAATGCAGGGTCAGAATGTTCATGCCAGCTCGCAAGACATTCACCTGTGTTCCCCCCATGAGTGGGGAGAAAAGTCCGAGGCAAACGAGGGACGATACCGCAAACGCCGGGAAAATTCGGACTATCCGACGGGCGAAATAGGGCCTCAGGGCTGGGGAATTCTGTAGGCTTTGACTGATTAGATAGCCGCTGATCGCAAAGAACATGAGCACGGCGACATGGCCGAGGGACAGGGCTGGGGATAGACGGGTTAGTGGGTCGCGCAGGCGCGATCCGTCGATTTGCTCCGGCGCGTGTCCAATTACAACTAGGCTTGCAAGCCCAAGTCGGATGATGCCGATATTGTTTGCGGAGCGGGCTTGTTGGGTTTGCAATTGAATTTAACCGGGGAGACAAAAAAATTGCTGGAATAGTGCGGTCGGGTGCGCAGACCGACTCAATTTCGGGCCAAACGATTTCAGAATGGAGACCGGTCGAGGCAGCCAATCGTGTGATTGTTGTGCTGGGTCTGTCTGCGGTTCGGAGATTTCTCAATAAAATCACCTGCGACGTTGTCAGTAATTTCGATTCCGTCGACTTGTTCAGAAAGTATCCATGTGTTGAGCATTTTGCCGTTCTCAGGTCGGCACGCTGGATACAAGTGGTTTCCCGTGATCTTTACGTTCGAGGCTATTCCGATCACAATCCCGTTCCACGCTGCACCGTAAGAGGAATTGTTATTCACCACTATATTCTGATACGGAACGCTCGATTCGTTACCTAGAAAGATGAACTGTGTAGAGTTTCCAGTGCCTCGCACAAACGTGTTTCCGCTAATAGTTATATCATGTGCAGTAGAGCTTGTATTGGCAGTCCAGAATTGGATGCAGTCAGGATGGTCGGGGTCGGAAAGATCAGGGTGATTAGAATAACATTTATTGTCAGTGATCGTGACCCAGGATGCCCCGCCGCCACGTATACTATCATCGAACAGGTTGTGAAAGGCATTGTGGCTGAACGTTAGGTGCTCATCATTCAAAAAACTAAGAGCGTGATGCAGATAGCTGAAGTCACTGTTTGAAACTGTCACATATGACGAGTCTCGGATGAGAAAGCCCGAGGCCGTATCGGCGAGGGTTCCGTGAGCATTGCCATGAACGCGGAGTTTGTCGAACGTGATGTGTGAGGACTGGTTGATCTTGAACAAGAGATTAGAACCAGGCCCGAATGGGCCGGCGGGTGCGCCAACGGTCGAAAACTCCAGGCTGGAAAAGGTAATTCCAGTGCTGTTTCGTATGGTTAGGTCGTGGATGATCGCACCGCTTCCGACCAGGGTCGCGTGAGCGTTGACGTTGTCTATCCGCACATCACGCCAGTCACCGGGTGCTAAGGTAATTAGGCAGGAGGCGGCACATGCCTTCAAAGCCGCAACGAGCGAAGGAACATCCGCAACTGGCGTCTCGATCGGCTGACTTGATACGCTGAAACCCATTTTTTGATAGCCCCTGCACGACTGGCTTAGCCTGTTCGCTCAATCACGCTGACGACGTTAGTTCACTAAGCTGGATTTGCACATCGCATTCGCATCGCCCGCGTCTGCAGACGGTCTCGCCGTTCCGCCCCATCCGCCCCCGCTTCTTGCATGGCTCGGCTGGCGAGTGGTCGGTTGTTTTTTCTCTTCAACGGCCTGTAATCCGGCTAAGAGCACGACCACGGGGAATTCCGCTGCGTCGCCTTCGGATCTAGTGGCGCGATCAAATAGGCTCTGCAGTTTAGCCGTTTATTGAGGAGTAAGATGTCGCTTCTTTCGACAATATCCGACCGAATTGTGGTGCGAATGACGTCCAATAATAGGTACGAAAGTAAGTTTTTGCGTCAATATTTTGTGAATAAATATCGTATTTCTGTTGGTCTATATAGTATTGGATGTTTCGACCGTTGGAGAATACCGCCGGGAACATCCATTGGAAGGTATTGTTCAATTTCGACGTCAGCACGCCTAATTGATGGTAACCATCCGACACAGGCGATCTCAACGCATCCATATTTTTATCTAAAAGAATTCGGCTTAGTAGGCCAGGATATGTTGGAAATCGAGCCGCCAGTCGTTGAGGATGACGTCTGGATTGGTCACAATAGTATTGTTACACCCGAATGTAAGCGCGTTGGTCGGGGGGCCATTATTGGTGCGGGCGCGGTTGTGATGGCGGATGTGCCGCGCTACGCGGTGATGGTCGGGGCTCCTGCCAAGCTGGTTCGCTACCGGTTTTCGCCCGATGTCATCGCGGCGATCGAAGCGACGGAGTGGTGGTTACTGGATCGCGCCGAATTGAAGGCCGGGCTGGCGTCCGTTCCAGTTTTCGGTGTTCGGCCGACGGCGGCCGCGGCCGAGGCCTTCATGGCCGCCTTGGGGCGTCCGTATCGCCGTCCGGCTCCGGCTCCGGCTGTGTCTGCGGACATCTCGAATATCGGAGGCGGTGGAGATGCCTCCGTATACGCGATCGTCGGTCGTGTGATGCGCGACGAATATCCAGGATTTTCGGCTGATGACATGGACGCCGAGTTTCTCGATCTCGGGCTGAATAGCCTTGGATTGCTCAACGTCAGGATGGCGATCGAGCGGGAATTGGGCGTCTTGATCAATGACAGCAAATGGAGCGCAGTGGAACGCCCGGCCGATCTAGGAAAGCTTTTATTATCAGAGTTCCGGACTCCGGACGGACCGATGTCTCGTGTTGGCGCGCCCCGGTCCGCGGCCGACGACTTGGTCCGGCGAGGTGGGGCAGGTCCGGCGCCGCAATCGTTGAAGCTTCTCAGTTGGCTACCGGATCAAGGGAAGTCAGACGCCGCAATCGAACTGGGAGTTTCCGAACTCGATAGTGACGTCACCTGGGATCGCCTCGTCGACTTTTCGAACCACAACATCGATCTCAACCAGACCAACCAAATAGACCGGCGGCTCGCAGATTGGGTCCACTCTGGTCGCCCGGGTGGTCACGGAGTAACGAGGGTCCGGCTTGCAGTTCTCGGATCCTCAACGTGCTCCCACCTCGTGGCGCCGATACGTGTCGGCGGCCTTCGCCGCAGGATCGAGATTGAAACCTATGAAGGCGATTTTGGGCAGTATTTCCAGGAGCTTTCCGACCCGAAATCGCCGCTACAGGCTTTCCGACCGGATATCGTCCTGTTGGCGCTGGATTCGTTCCACCTGACGCGCGGCGTGGATGCGGCGGCGGATCAGGCGACAATGGAGCGGTTGCTGGATGATGCCGTGGCGCATATCCGACAGTGCTGGGCTCTTGCGCAGCGTATGAACTCAGCGGTCGTCCACCAAACGGCGCTGCCGCTTTTCTCTCCCGTCCTGGGGAGCAACGAACATCGACTGTCCGGATCGAGGCAGCGTTTTGTCACAGCTCTCAATGAGCGCATTCGAAACGTTGCCGATGTGGACGGGGTCGATCTTCTGGCCATGGATGACTGCGCCACCTCCCAAGGCGTTCGATCGCTTCACGACCCGATGACGTGGCACCGGGCAAAGATGGAAGTCATGCCATCCGCAGCCCCGCTCTACGGCGATATGGTGGCGCGGCTTTTGGCGGCAAAAACTGGTCGCGTCTCCAAATGTCTAGTCCTCGACCTCGATAATACCCTCTGGGGCGGAGTGATTGGCGATGAAGGCGTGGACGGGATTCTCCTTGGTCAGGGGAACTCGATAGGTGAGGCCTTTGTTGCCTTTCAGAGATACGTCATCGATTTGGCCAAGCGAGGGGTGATATTGGCGGTCTGCTCGAAGAATGACGAGGCCAACGCCCTGCAGCCGTTCCTGACGCATCCGGACATGGTCTTGCGGCGCAGCGACATCTCCTGCTTTGTGGCGAACTGGCAGGACAAGGCGAGCAACATCCGTCACATCGCCGCTGAGTTGAACATCGGCCTGGATAGCATCGTCTTCGTTGACGACAACCCGTTCGAGCGCGGGCTCGTCCGCAAGGAACTCCCCATGGTTTCGGTGCCGGAGATGCCGTCCGATCCAGCCTTGTTCTCCCGTGTGTTGAGCGACGCAGGCTATTTTGAAGGGTGTCGCGTCACGGACGAAGACCGTGCGCGCACGCGGCACTATGACGTTCGGGCTCGGCACGCCGCCAGCCAAGTCGTCGCGTCGGATTTACCAGGGTATCTCGAGAGCCTCGATATGACTCTAGCCTGGAGCTATTTCAACGTCGCGAGCCTTCCTAGGGTAGTACAACTCGTTAAT
>CAIZGQ010000316.1 GCA_903932565.1 uncultured Hyphomicrobiales bacterium | reverse complement strand
CCTTTTGATCACCGTCAAATTCGACCAGCATCGTATCAGGCGGATACCAACATCAACGCTCAGTGCCTCGATCCGTAATCGGCAAAGCGAAGCGGCCTCGCGCATCTCTGAAACCACGTCGTAGCTGATCCGCTGCAACACGCGATCGACAGCGCCTTGCGGGTCTACTATCTCAAGTTCCCCAAAAGATCCGATTAGCCCCTCCTCCAATGCCAATTTTTCAAGTCCATTCTGGCTCAGGTAGAGGTGCAAGACTTCCCAGCGTCCGCGATGAACGGCGCGCGGACGCACGCCAGCCTCCATTATCTGCACGCCCCCAGGTCCTATATGCGTTGAAAATCTATGCCGATCGTCTTTGAATATCTCGGTATTGAGGTTGGTGCCCATGATAGTTGAAATGACGAGACGGTCGGGATCGGGGGCACCCCAGACTTCCTGGACGTCGTCCGAATTGTGCGACCAAAGCGCCGCTGAAACACTCAGTGCGCCGCTTTCGTCGGTCATATGGTCGGGCTTCCGGTTCCAACCACGCGCCATGTTGTCGACGATCGAAGCGCTCACCGCCGCCGCTCCCGTCGATACGCCGCCGGCGTCACGCCCACCTCGCGCCGGAACAGCCGCGCAAAATAACTCGGGTCATCATAGCCTACGCGAGCTGAAATCTCAGAAATCGGAAAATCCGAATTTTCTAGAAGCCAGCGGGCTTTTATAATCCGCAATTGTATGAGGTAGCGATATGGAGACACGCCCGTTGATATCTTAAACGCGCGCGCAAAGTGAAAAGCGGAAAGACCGACCTGTTCTGCAATTTGCGAAAGCGTAGGCTCGTCACAAATTCTTGCTTGAAGAAATTCGATAACCCGCCTTTGCTGCCAGGCAGCAAGGACACCTTGGCGCCTAGGCCATACAATTGAATGTGCATTAGAATGATATCGGATTAAATGATGAGCGAGGCTTTCGCTAAATGACGATATGTAGAGAGCACTTTCATAACCTTCTCCCATTGCTCGTTGGGCTTGGTTCAATACCACGGTGAGAAACGGATCAGCTAAGTTAATCCCTTCCCTTAAAATCGGCTCGATACATCCTTTGCTGCTCTGAGCCGCGACACGTGTTATAAGTGACTGCGGAATATAGATGTGAATTACTTCTTGAGGAGAATCATAAGTCCAGCGTCCCATCGGGCCCGCCGCAAGCAAGCCCACCCCACCATTTTGCAACGACATACTTTTATAACCGCCGCTTATAAATCGGGTTGTGCGGCAAGGCTTAATTGATAATGCCAAAACATTATTGCTTAGGTCCACGTCAGGAGTTTCCGCGACTTCGACATGCCAGTGCGCGGCTGTGACGCCAATCTCATTTAAATTGGAACCCGAAACGGGACCAAAGCCCCAATGCTTGCTCAATATCTGAGCGCCGTGTTCATTCACTTCCTCCACTCCCGCCGATAGGCCGCCGGCGTCGCGCCCACCTCGCGCCGGAACAGCCGCGCGAGGTAACTCGGGTCGTCATAGCCGACTTGCGCAGCAATCTCGCCAATCGGAAGATCGGTCGTCTCGAGCAGCTCGCGCGCTTTAGCAACGCGTAGCTGCACGCGGTACCGATGGGGTGGAACGCCAGTGGACGCTTTGAAGGCCCGAGAAAAGTGAAAGGGAGACAAGGCGGCCATCGCAGCCATGGTGGTGAGATCGACATCCGCTCTCAGGTCAGCACTCAGAAGGTCAACGATCCGCCCGATGATTTGTCGGCTCAGGCCCGCGCCAGAACCTATCGATGAAAGTTCAAGGACAGACGCCAATCGCGCCAAGATCGCCATGCGCAGGTGGTCAGCCAGCAGGCGGTCGCCGTCGGGCGATGCGGCCCACAGCGTCTCGACCAGGGTCAGGATGATCGGATCATCGCTCGCCACCGAGTGGAGACGTTCCAACAAAGGCGAGCCGCCGACCACGTCCGAGACCATCGCTGCATCGAACGGCAACACGGTCAGATCTATCGGACTTGCGATATCATAAACACACTGCACCTTAGCAGGCGCGACTACTAAACTCCCTCGACGCTGTGGCACAGAAAAACGCCCGGCGTTGAGATCGAGGCGGGCGTATCCCCCTGCGCTTCGCATGCAGATCTGTAACGTAAGCTCGCCAATACCCGGCTCGACATAATGACCAGCAGGCCGGTCGCGGACTTTGAGAAGAGCAGGTCCGCCACGCCAAAGTGCACGATGGTCCTGCGCATAGTCTGGATATCTGGCGCGAAAGAAGGCAGTATAATGCGAATATCGCTCAATCACCGCCGCCACTCCCGTCGATACGCGGCCGGTGTCACGCCTACCTCGCGCCGGAACAGCCGCGCAAAATAACTCGGGTCATCATAGCCGACCCTGGCTGAAATCTCCGAAATCGCAAAATCCGATTTTTCCAGAAACCAGCGCGCCTTCATGATCCGCAACTGTATCAAGTAACGGTACGGAGATATGCCGGTTGAGACCTTAAAGGCGCGTGCGAAATGAAAAGCGGAAAGGCCGACCAGTGCTGCAATCTCTGCAAGGCCTGGTGCTTCAGCAAGATTGCTTTCAAGATAATTCTGAGCTGCCCTCACTTGCCATGGTGCAAGCCCAGTGGATGTCCCAACGCGTATGATCGAGTATTGTGAAACGTTGGACCAGTCGCGCAACATCTTGATTGCGAGCTCAATCCCCAGCGTATCGATCCGCAATCGTGATAGAGGGGCGCATGCGCTCATTTCGGCGGCAATCTCCAGACCAATGCGTGCAATAGATTTGTCCTGAACGCATTCGGGATCAATCAATTCGATTGCATCTGCTGACGCAATCAGTCCCTCTTCCATTGCGAATTGTGTGATCTGCTTTGATGGCAGATAAAGATGCATCACGTCCCAGCACCCGCGATGCACCGCCCGTGGACGAACGCCAGCGTGCATCAAACTGACGCCGCAAGCTTGAATAGTTTTAGAAAAGCAATGCTGCTCATTTTTGAAAAATTCAGCGCGATAACCGCTGCTGCGCATGATTGATATGATATGACGGTCAGGGTCTGAGTCGGCCCAGACTTCCTGCACGTCGTCAACGTCATGCGACCAAATCGCTGCCGAAATGCCCCGCTGACCTGTACCCAGCGCGATACCATCTGGTTCGCGGTTCCAGCCGCGGCGCATATTGTCGAGCATTCGGGCCGCGAGTCCCTCCACTCCCTCTTCGTTGATAGGGTCGCTCATGACTGCCAATCCAGGATCTGCCGCACGCTTTCCCCCCGCCTCACGAGCCAGCCGATATAATGCCGGGCCCTAAATCATATTTGACCTTCGAGTTTCGATGCTTGCAATTCCAATTAAAAAGTCAAACTTCAACTAAGTTGCCTTAGCAACAACGTGATAACGGCCGGGCCGCATAGGGTTACAGCAAGCATTGTGCTCAACCATCAGATTTAAAATGCAGCGCTAGCCACATGAAATGTGTCAGTTTGATTACAAATTTCCTTCGCCGTTTCGTCCGTTATTGTATTTGGGGGGGCGCCGAAAAAGCCACTCCAAGTAGAGCAAAAAGTTTCCAATCATGCATTTTTGCGCAATCGAGTCCGGTTTCCGCCAATTTCGTCCGCGCGCTCGCGGAGAGTACCGCCTTATCCTCCCTCTGCTTTTGAAAGCTCCGTATAGGCGGGGCCGCGGGAGATCGAAACATGGCACTGGACACAACAGAAACCGGCGAAAATCTCTGTGAATTCCATGCAGTAGAGGCGCATCCAAGCCGCCCACAACGCAAGGCCATCCCAGCCGGCCAGCTCCTGATCAACGGGAAGTGGATCAATGCGGAGGCTGGCGAGACCATGGACGTCATGGACCCAACGACGGAAGCCTCGATCACCCATGTTCAAAAGGGCTCTGCGGCCGATACCCAAAAGGCAATTGACGCTGCCTACACGGCCTTCGAGGACGGCCCCTGGGGTCGCATGCGTCACGAAGACCGCGCCAAGATATTGTTCCGCATGGCGGACCTCATGGATGAGCGGGCTGAAGACTTCGCAATTCGCGAGGCCATGGACATGGGTATGCCCTACACGGACTTCCGCACAATCATCATGCCGCACTGCTCAGGGCTGTTCCGTTTCTTTGCTGGGCAGGCGATGGCGCACATGGATGGAAGCTATCGAACCTCATATGAAGATAACATCCGCATTCTGACACGCCGGGAACCGCTGGGCGTGGTTGGGGCGATTACTCCCTGGAACTTCCCCCTAGCCTTGACCGCCTCAAAAATTGCTCCGGGTTTAGCAGCGGGCAATTGCGTCATACACAAACCCGCCTCAGACACGCCTCTGACTGCCTTGGCGCTTGCTCAGGTCGCATTGGATGCGGGCGTGCCTGAAGGCGTCTACAACCTCATCACAGGCCCAGGGGGCGCAGTCGGCGATGCCTTGGTGAGATCAAAGAAAGTCGACAAGATCGCTTTCACCGGATCGACCTCAGTTGGCATGGGCCTCATCCGCAACGGCGCCGACACGATCAAGCACCAGACGATGGAGCTCGGTGGGAAATCGCCCAATATCATATTCGCCGATGCCAATATGGAGGCCGCCCTCCAAGCCGCCTTCTGGGGCATTTTCTGGAACAAGGGCGAGGTTTGCGTAGCGGGTTCGCGCATTCTCGTTGAACAATCGATCTACGACGAGTTCGTCGAAAAGTTCTCTGCCATGGCCAAGGCTGCAGTACTTGGGGATCCGCTCGACCCAAAGACACAGCTTGGTCCCATCGCAACACGCGCCGAATACGATAAGATTCTAAAATACATCGAGAGTGGCAAACAGGATGCCAAACTCATGGCTGGTGGTGGCGCTCCTAAAATCGGTGGCAAGGGCTTGTTCATCGAGGCGACGGTATTCGCAACCAATTCCAACGACATTAAAATTAGCCGAGAAGAGATTTTTGGCCCCGTCGTTCCGGTCATTCCATTCAAAGACGAAGACGAAGCGATCCGGCTTGCCAACGACACGGATTACGGCTTGGCGTCTGGAATCCAGACATCCAATCTGGGCAAGGCCTTGCGACTTGCTGACCGCATCAAAGCTGGGACTGTCTGGCTGAATACCTGGCACAAGTATCATCCAAACGCGCCCTTTGGTGGCTACAAGGCCTCGGGCTATGGCCGCGAGCAAGGGGCTGAGGCTCTGGAAAATTACACTCAGTATAAAACTGTCTGGGCAAATTTGGGCTGACTTCCCCTCACCCGTTTGTCCCAAACCGCGCGGCTTCCGTCCTCCTCCGGTTTGACGGAAGCCTCGCGCCATGAAGGATTTTCCCATGACGCATTATGTTCCCGCGGGCGCAAGCCCTGATGACGTTTGGCTCATTACAGGGTGTTCTTCGGGATTCGGCAAAGCTTTGGCAACTGCGCTTCTTGCCAAAGGTCAGCGTGTTGCGGCAACCGCGCGGAATATCACTGCCCTCGACTATCTGGGCCCGGAATCACCGCAGCTTTTGAAGCTGCCCCTCGATGTAACCAATCGCGCGGAGGTTAATGCCGCTTTCCTGGTCGCGCGCAAGCAATTTGGTCGTGTTGATGTCGTTGTCAACAATGCGGGGATTGGTGTCATTGGCCCTGTCGAGGATATGACCGAGGCGCAAATTCGGCAACAATTCGAAGTCAATGTCTTTGGTGTCTTTAACGTGACCCGGGCTGCGCAGCCATTATTTCGCGAACAACAGCGAGGCCTTTTTGTCAATTTTGCCTCAATGGCGGGGGAAGTTTCAGTCCCCAGTTTGGGGGTTTATTCCGCATCAAAATTTGCAGTGGAAGGCTTGTCAGAAGCCGTGCGCCAAGAAATGGAGCCCTATGGCGTTGGCGTCATAGTCGTTGAGCCCGGACCCTTCGACACCGAATGGATCGGTAACAACGCAGTCTGGGCCGAGGAAACTGAACGCTATCCAGGGGTGTGGGGGTATGTCACGCAAATGAAAGCAGCCTATGCGGATCGTAAGATTGTAGGTGATCCTGCAAAGGCTGCAGCGGCAATTTTGAAAGCAGCTGCGATGGAGCCACCCCCGTTCCGGCTTGCCCTCCACGAAGTCTCGGCTGAAGCAACGCGTGGAAAGTTCAAATCCGTGATCGCCGATCTCGACCGAACGGAAGGTCTAACAAAGGACGTCCATTACGCGGACTGACGTCCATCCAAAATTCAAGGATGAGAACTCTTAAGTGATGGGGGAAAGCTATGTCTGACGAGGTACGCCTGAAATCCAGCGACGACGTCGGTGCTCGTTTTGCAAGACAGGCTCGATTGAAAATAGAACCTGTCTCAGCTGTCGTGCAGCAAGAAAACCTTAAAATTGCTCGCCAATTTGTTGAACAGGGACTTGGTCAAGGCGATATGAGCGCATTCGACCGTTTGGTCGCGCCAGATGTCTGGGTTTCAACGGGACTAAAGCCTGGTGCGCCGATCACCAGCCGCGACGAATACAAGCAGATTATCGGCTCGACTCTTGGACGGGCCTTATCATTTGAACATGCTGATTTAATTATCGATGACGCCCTTGTGACAACGGATGGGCGGGTCATCATTCGCTTTACAGCACATGCTGATCACGTTGGTGAACTCGATGGAATTGCCGCCACGAACCTCCGATTGACGCTCGCAGAAATTCATTTGTTTCGGATTG
>CAIZGQ010000315.1 GCA_903932565.1 uncultured Hyphomicrobiales bacterium | reverse complement strand
GTCGTCAGGTTTCCAAAGGCTTTGTAAAACTGCCAGCCAAACCCGAGATGCACGAGCATCGTGATTGCAAAGGCTGCCAGATACGCAAGGGCAAGTTGCTGTTGGCCGGGCGGTAGCGATCGCCGCGCGACGCCAGCCCCAAACCCCGCCAGACCAAGCAAAGCCACCAGCAGACTGACAGGCAGCAGGGCCGTGTCCGCCAGAGTTGCCTCGTTGACCGGCCAGCGCTGCGCAAACTGCACCAGAAAGACATAGAGATAATCCGGGACACTCAGCATCACGCGCGCAGCATCCGGCACGCTGACAAAGCTTTCATTCCAATGCAGCACGTGTCCCGTTCGGATCAGGTTTACGACGTAGGGGATCGCGCCAACAATGGCGCCATCCACCAGAATGATGTGCGTCTGCGAGACGAGGGTCGCGCCGCGCCAAATGGCAAAAAGCCGAGAAACGCCCACCACTGCCCCCAGCGCCACAAGCGCGGTTAGCTTGGTCCACCCGGCCAAAGCCAGGCCGAGCGCCGCGACAATCGCCACATCTTCGACAAGGCCGAAAAAGATGAGCCCGCCGGCGAGCACGGCGAGATTGTCATTGTTGATCATGCCAGCAATGCCGGCTGTTTTGGGAAACGCGACCGACACCAGCGCAAATGTGAGCTTCTGCTGCCGGGTGGCAAACAGGCGGCACCCGGCCACCAGCACCAGCGCGAGGCCGCAGGTGACGATCCCCACATTGATGAGCCGCAGGATTGGGACGCCCCCAAGCCCCAGACCCGAGAGCGGCGCCATGAGGAGATAGTACAGACTTGGGTGGTTGAGGTAGTTGAGCTCATCCGACCAGTCCGACAGGTCGGCCTTCAACTGGTGAAATGTCGACAGGTCCGGGAAAAGTTGCGGGTGCAACGCCAACGCCCGCGCATAGGACAGATGTGCCAGTTCATCGATGAGTGAGGGAAACGGCAGAACGAGGGCAGCCGGAATGGCCAGCACGAGGAAGAGGCCGAGACTGATGAGGATGGCCTCGAAAGGTGCCGCCGCGCCGGCCGTTGGGTGGGCGCCGTCCGCAGTGCGCCGCGGCGTGACAGACCCGGCTGCGGGGGGCTTTGCAGGCTGCATGCACGGGCTTTCGCTTCAAAGGTAACGTTATGTCATCTAAGCAAAATTGCCCTAAGGTTTGCTTACTTAAGCTCAGGGCAGCAGTCCGAATGCATACGACCGGGGTGCCAAAGGGGCAAATCAGGACTATATGGCCCTTAAGACGATACCGCCCGGCACAGGCGGCCCTCTCAAATCCACGCCACGAGATCCATGAACGCTCCCCTGAAGACTGATCCGGCGGACGCCGCCAAAGGCTTCGTTGTCGACGAATCCTGGGTTCACACCCTGAAGAATCTCTGGCCCTACATCTGGCCGGCCAACCGCAACGACCTGAAACTGCGGGTCGGCGGCGCGATGGGGCTGTTGCTCATTGCCAAGCTGGTGACCATCGCGGTCCCGTATTCGTTCAAATGGGCGACGGATTCGCTCACCGGGACGGTTGACGTGCCTCTGCTGCCTGCCGTTCTGGCGGGGCCGATAATCCTGACGCTGATCTATGGAATCCTGCGCACCCTGATGCAGGTGTTTACGCAGGGCCGTGACGCGCTGTTTGCAGCTGTCGCCATGAATGCCGTGCGCCGCCTGGCGATGGAAGTTTTCGTGCACATGCACGAATTGTCATTGCGGTTTCATCTGGAGCGCAAGACTGGCGGACTGACACGCGTGCTGGAGCGCGGCCGCAACGCCATCGAGACGTTGGTGCGCATGACCATGCTCACGGGCGTTCCCACGGTCGTCGAATTTGTGCTGATCGTTGGGGTATTTCTCTTCAGCTTTGACTGGCGCTACGTGCTCGCCGTCTCCCTGATGATCGCCGCCTATCTGTGGTTCACGACGGTCGCCACCAATTGGCGCATCGGCCTGCGCCGCTCGATGAACGAGAGCGATTCCGACGCCAATACCAAGGCCATCGATTCGCTGCTCAACTACGAGACGGTGAAATATTTCGGCGCGGAGGAGCGTGAATCCGCCCGCTACGAAAAAGCCATGGCGCGGTATGAGCGCTCGTCGGTTGCCAGCTACACCTCGCTTGCTGTGCTCAATACGGGACAGGGCATCATCTTCGCCGCTGGCCTGACGGCCGTGATGATTCTCTGCGTCAATGGCATTCGCAACGGCACCAACACGGTCGGCGATTTCGTGCTGATCAATGCGATGATGATCCAGCTCTATCAGCCGCTGAATTTCATGGGCATGCTGTATCGCGAAGTGAAGCAGGCGCTCATCGACATCGAGACGATGTTCTCGATCCTCCAGCAAAACCCCGAGATCAAGGATAAGCCCGGCGCGCCAGCACTGAACGTCTCAAGTGGTGTCGTGCGCTTTGATGATGTGCAGTTTGCGTACGATCCGCAGCGCGAAATTCTCAAAGGCGTGAGCTTTGAAGTGCCAGCCGGGCAGACCTTCGCGATCGTCGGGCCGTCTGGTGCCGGCAAATCAACGATCTCGCGTCTGTTGTTCCGTTTCTACGAGCCTCAGCAGGGCCGCATCCTGATCGACAATCAGGATATCTCGCGCGTGACACAAACGAGTTTGCGCGCGGCGCTCGGCATGGTTCCGCAGGACACGGTGCTGTTCAACGACACCATTGGCTACAACATCCAATACGGTCGCTGGGACGCGACCTGGGACGAGGTGCGCGAAGCTGCCCGCCTCGCGCAGATCGATCGGTTTATCGAGATGATCCCGGACGGTTATGATGCGCAGGTCGGCGAGCGCGGGCTGAAACTCTCGGGCGGCGAAAAGCAACGCGTGGCGATTGCCCGCACGATCCTGAAAGGCCCGCCGATCCTTGTACTGGATGAAGCGACCTCAGCCCTCGACAGCTTCACCGAGCGCGAGATTCAGGACGCGTTGGTCCGTGTGTCGCAGGGCCGGACCACACTGGTGATCGCCCATCGCCTGTCGACGGTGGTCAACGCCGACCAGATTCTCGTGCTCGACAAGGGAATTATCTCCGAGCGCGGCACCCATGACGAGCTGCTGGAACGGGGCGGCGTCTATGCCGGCATGTGGAACCGCCAGCGCGAGGTCGATGCGGCCAACGAGGCGCTCGCGCGCGCCGCTGCCGCAGAGGGCAAGGCCGTGCATGTGGCGATTGAGGTTTGATGGCAGCCTCTAACCTTCTCCCCTGGGAGAAGGTGTCACGCGGAGCGTGACGGATGAGGGATCTGATGCGCGATTGATGTAATCCTCACCCGGCGCGGAACGCGCCACCCTCTCCCAAGGGAGAGGGTTAAGACTGCGGCCTAACCTCCCCCGTCGTGACTTCGACGCGATTTTCTGCCAGAAGCTGTGCCCTGACGTCAGTATTCAGCCCGAACCCGCAAGAGTGCCATGTCCATCGTCGCGTCCATCCGCAAGCAGCTCGTCCCCATCCATCCCGAAGGCTATATCTTCATCGCCATCTTCGCGGTTGTGTCGCTTTTGCTGCATTGGTTATGGGCCCCGCTGGGCTGGATGGGAGCAATCCTCACAGTCTGGTGCGTCTATTTCTTCCGCGATCCCGTGCGCGTCACCGCCACCCGCGATGGCCTCGTGATCTCTCCCGCCGATGGCTATGTGTCCTCGCTGGGCAATTTTGTGCCGCCGCCGGAACTTGGCCTCGGCGACCGCCCCCTGCCGCGCGTGTCCGTCTTCATGTCGGTGTTTGACTGCCACGTGAACCGCGCGCCCGTTTCGGGCAAGATCACGAAGATCGCCTACAAGCCGGGCATCTTTCTAAATGCCGACCTCGACAAGGCGAGCGAGGACAATGAGCGCAGCAGCATGATCATCCAAACGCCCGACGGGCAGTTTGGTGTGGTCCAGATTGCGGGACTTCTCGCCCGCCGCATCGTCTCGTTTGTGCGCGAGCAGGAAAACATTTCTGTTGGCGAGCGCTTCGGCCTGATCCGGTTTGGCTCGCGCGTTGACGTTTACTTTCCAGAGCACGTGACGCCCTGCGTCGGCCTTGGCCAAAAGGCGCTGGCGGGCGAAACCATCCTGGCTGACC
>CAIZGQ010000314.1 GCA_903932565.1 uncultured Hyphomicrobiales bacterium | reverse complement strand
CCATCCGCGCGCTTGCTATGGACGCCGTTGAAAAAGCAAAGTCCGGCCACCCCGGCCTGCCCATGTGCGCAGCCGACATTGCGACCGTGCTGTTCACAAAAGTCCTGAAATACGACATCGCCGATACGCATTGGGCGGATCGCGACCGGTTCGTCCTCTCAGCCGGGCATGGCTCGATGCTGCTCTACGCGCTTCTCTACCTGACCGGCGAGAAGGAGATGACCATCGACGAGATCAAGAACTTCCGTGTCCTTGGCTCGAAGACGCCGGGCCACCCGGAATTTCACCACACGGCCGGTGTTGAAATGACCACCGGCCCGCTGGGCCAGGGCATCGCCACGGCCGTCGGCATGGCGCTGGCCGAGCGGATGCTGAATGCCGAGTTTGGCGACATCGTCGACCACATGACCTACGTGCTCGCCTCCGACGGCGATCTGCAGGAGGGCATTTCGCAGGAAGCGATTGCGATTGCGGGCCACCTCAAACTCAACCGCATGGTTGTCTTCTGGGACGACAACCGGATCTCCATCGATGGGCCGACCTCGGTGTCGGATTCGGTCGATCAGGTGAAGCGTTTCGAGGCTTGCGGATGGAACGCCGTGCGGATCGACGGGCATGATGCGACCGCGATCCTGGCCGCAGCCGAGGCCGCCAAGGCCTCTGACAAGCCCACCATGATCGCCTGCCGTACCACGATCGGTTTTGGCGCGCCCAAGCGCCAGGGCACCGCGAAAGCCCATGGCGAGCCTCTGGGCGCAGAGGAAATCGCGGGCGCACGCCTTGCCCTCAACTGGCCCTATGAGCCCTTCGAGATCCCGGCCGATATTCTCGCCGCCTGGCGCGCCGCTGGCAGCCGCGGCGCTGCTGCCCACAAAGCATGGGACGCCAAACTCGCCGCCCTGCCCGCCGATAAGCGCGCCGAATTCCTGCGGCGCCTGAGCGGTGTGCTGCCGGCGTCCTTCGGTGCGACGGTGACTGACCTCAAGCGCAAGCTGGCATCGGATGCCACCGAGATTGCGACCCGCAAGGCATCCGAAGCGACTCTCAAGGTGCTGGCACCGGCTGTCCCAGAGCTCATCCTGGGGTCGGCGGACCTCACCGGCTCGAACAACAACAAGGTTGAGTCGACCCCGGCCATTTCGCCGGGCCATTATCTGGGCCGCTTTGTCCATTGGGGCATTCGCGAACATGGCATGGCGGCTGCCGTCAACGGCATGGCGTTGCACGGTGGGTATATTCCGTCGGGTGCAACATTCCTTGTCTTCACCGACTATTGCCGTCCGTCCCTGCGTCTTGCGGCACTTATGAAGATCCGCTCGCTTCAGGTCATGACCCATGATTCCATCGGTCTTGGTGAGGACGGCCCAACGCATCAGCCAGTTGAACACCTGGCGAGCCTGCGCGCGATTCCAAATCTCTATGTCTTCCGCCCGGCGGACCAGACTGAAACGGTGGAATGCTGGCAGAAGGCCTTGGAGCTGACATCGTCGCCATCGATTCTGGCTCTCTCGCGCCAGAACCTGCCGCAGCAGCGCACAACATTTACGGACGAGAACTTGTCGGCCAAGGGCGCTTACGAATTGTTGGCGGCCGAGGGTGAGGCGAAGGTATCCATCTTCGCCACGGGCTCGGAAGTTCCCCTTGCTGTCGAGGCGCGTGCCTTGTTGAAAGCCCAGGGTATTGCCGCCCGCGTGGTCTCCGTGCCCTGCATGGACCTGTTCTTTGATCGCCCGGCTGTCGAGCGCAAAGCTGTGATTGGTACAGCATTGGTGAACGTCGCTGTCGAAGCCGGCATCCGTCAAGGCTGGGACCAGATCATCGGCTCGGACGGTCTATTCGTGGGCATGGCGAGCTTTGGCGAAAGCGGACCTTATAAGAAAGTTTACGAGCATTTCGGTATTACGGCACATGCCGTTGCGGAAAGGGCGCTCGCGGCGCTGAAGGGCTAAGCCCATTCGGCGCGCAAACGCCACGGCCCATCCGGGCAGATCGACAAATTAAGGTCGCCTCGCGGCCTGGAGGAGAGAGCTATGAGCGTGAAGGTTGCCATCAACGGGTTCGGGCGCATCGGCCGCAACGTCCTTCGTGCCATCATCGAATCAGGCCGCACCGACATTGAAGTCGTGGCGATCAACGATCTGGGCCCGGTGGAAACCAACGCGCACCTGCTGCGCTTTGATTCCGTGCACGGTCGCTTTCCGCACAATGTGACCGTTGATGGCGACACGATCAACGTCGGTCGCGGCCCCATCAAGGTGACAGCGATCAAGAACCCCGCTGAGCTGCCGCACAAGGCGCTTGGTGTCGACATCGCGCTGGAATGCACGGGCATTTTCACAGCGCGTGACAAAGCGGCCCTGCATCTGGAGGCTGGCGCCAAGCGCGTGCTCGTCTCT
>CAIZGQ010000313.1 GCA_903932565.1 uncultured Hyphomicrobiales bacterium | reverse complement strand
TGGGCTGCCAAAGGCACCCGGCTTTTGGGGGTTCGCGCCGTGATTGCGCAGAGCTTTGAGCGTATTCACCGCTCGAACCTCGTCGGCATGGGCGTTCTTCCGCTCACCTTCGAGGAAGGCACCTCATGGACGTCGCTTGGCCTGAAGGGTGACGAGAGCATCACCATCATGGGCTTGAGCAAGGGCTTGAAGCCCCGTCAGAAGATGGAAATGGAAATCACCTACGCCGACGGTGCCAAGAAGAAAGTTCCGCTCAACTGCCGCATCGCGACGTTGGATGAGCTGGAATATTTCAACAACGGCGGCATCCTGCAGTACGTGATCCGCCAGCTCGTCGCTTAACGGGTCCGTCGAACCGGAGAATAAGGCCGGCCCTCAAGGGGCTGGCCTTTTTTACGACGTGGAGTCTGACCTGGCGCGTGCGGCAGGCGTTTAGACTGACGATCTCAGAGCGCTGGCAAACGTTCCAGATCGGCGATGGCACTTTCGATCAATTTCAGATCCATGCGGTCGCTCCAGATGCCTCGGCTCATGCGCGCGGTGCGCAGCTTGGCGAGGACATCAGCCAGACTCGAACTTGGCCGATCGACCATGGCGCGCTGGATCTGGTTGATCTGTGCTGACCCGGAGGCATTAATCTGCGTTGTTTCATTTCGCAGCAGGTCAAGAAGCTGAAGGCGAAGGACAGCAGGGCTCGCACCGATCTCGGACGGTGCTTCCATTTTCATTTCACATTGCAACACGTTCATCGTGCGCTCTCTCATCTCGGCACACAGGCCGGTTTTTCTCACTCGAATCAGAGTGGTAAACGCGACCGTGGCCGATAAACCTTGCACGGGACTGCCATCAGGCTGGCGCGAGCCATGAACCAGCCGCAATTGCGGCGTTTTCGGCCAAGTTGCACCAGGGCGGTCCGCCAATTGATGCGCGACGGTTTGTTTTGTGGTGCCGGAAACAGATTGCGCGAACCTGTCGATCTCGCTTGCGAGCTGCCACCCCGCTGGTTATAAGGCGTGACCTTTCCCCGCCGTGTCTTTTGGCGGTCGGATCGGAGTGTAGCGCAGTCTGGTAGCGCACCTCGTTCGGGACGAGGGGGTCGTAGGTTCGAATCCTATCACTCCGACCACTTTCTTTTGCTTTGGTCGGCACCATCTCCCACCGTCTGACGTATTGTCAGCAGTGCGGATGTTCAGGGTCGATAAATGGCAAATTTTCAAGCACCTTTGTCTCGGGCCCTCTGCTTTGCTGCACTCGGCTTTTTATCAACGAGCGCACCGCGTGCCGAGACGCTCACAGGCGCATCCGCCTATGGCGACTACAAAACCGACGCACCCGGCGTGCGGCGTCTGATTTCACCAGACCTGCTCCCGTCGCCTCTTGCCTCTCCCCCTGCCGCGAACCCGCCGACCGAGGCTGCCCGGCCCGCAGGCGCCAAGCCGATCGCCCCCGCAGGGTTTCAAGTCGACCTCATCGCGTCCGGACTGAAAGCGCCGCGAACATTAAAACTCGCCCCCAATGGTGATGTTTTCGCCGCAGAGACGCGCGCTGGTCGAATTTTGATTCTTCGCCCAGACCACAAGGGCGGCTACGAGGCTCCGCAGGTCTATGCCGAAGGTCTGCGCGGCGTTTTTGGCATGGTGTTTGTTCCCAAGGGGCCGGACGCATTTCAGTTTTACGTCGCAACAACCACGGACGTTCTCCGGTTTGAGTATCATACCGGCGATTTGAAACCGCCGAGCGCACCGCAAATCTTTGCCCGGGGTCTTGCCAGTGGTGGGCACACCACGCGCGATCTTGCTTTATCCCCGAATGGTCAGACGCTTTATGTGTCGGTCGGGTCCGCGAGCAACATTGCCGAGGGTATGACTGCGCGCCCTTCGGGCACGGATCTCGCTGCCTTCGAAGCGTCCCATGCGCGCGGGGCGACCTGGGGCGAAGAGGAAAACCGTGCAGACGTGTTGGCGTTTGACCTGGCGACAGGGGCAAGGAAAATTTTCGCAACGGGCCTTCGCAATTGCGCGGGGCTCACCATCGAGCCAAAAAGCGGCGATCTGTGGTGTGCGGTCAACGAGCGCGATTTGC
>CAIZGQ010000312.1 GCA_903932565.1 uncultured Hyphomicrobiales bacterium | reverse complement strand
ATCCCTCGGGCATGGCCTCGATGACGTCATGTGCCGCGGCCCGCTTGGCCGCCTCGACAATCATGCTGCGGTCAGCGTCCGGGTGTCCAAAGGCGATGTTGTCGGCGACTGTTGCACCAAAGATCACCGGCTCCTGCGCCACAAGCGCGATCCGGGCGCGGACATCAGTTGGGTCTGCATCGCGCAGGTCGACGCCATCGATGCGGATGCGTCCGCCGGTTGGGTCGTAGAACCGCATTAGAAGCTGAAAAACCGTGGTCTTGCCTGCGCCAGACGGGCCGACGATAGCGACCGTTTCGCCCGGTGCCACGCTAAGGGTCAGCCCATGGATGATCTGGCCATCGGCGCGCGTTGGATAGGCGAAATTGACGCCCTCGAAATTGACCTGACCGCGCGCGGGGACCGGCATGGCAATGGGGTGGGCCGGCGCCACGATCCCCGGCGCGATGCTCAGCAATTCCGTGATACGCCCGGCTGATCCGGCAGCGGCCGAGAGCTCGCTCCAGACTTCTGACAATTGCGCCAAGGAGCTCGCGCCGAACACCGCATAGAGGACAAATTGCGAGAGCGTGCCCGCCGTCATCTGGCCGGAATAGACATCATGCGCGCCCAGCCACAGCACGCCGACGAGGCTCGCAAAGGCCAGGAAGATCGCAATCGTGGTCAGGATCGAGCGCGCCATGGTGGCATGGCAGGCGGCGTCATAAGCATCCTCGACGGCCTTGCTGAAACGGCTGGTCGTCAGCGTCTGGGCATTGAAGGCCTGGAGCGTGCGGACGGCACCGAGGTTTTCGGCCGCAAACGCCGTGGCGTTGGCAAGCGTGTCCTGCGCCGCGCGCGCACGCCCGCGCACCGAGCGCCCGGCCCACACCAGCGGCAGCACGATCACGGGAATGACGATCATCACCAGACCCGACAGCTTGGCGCTGGTGTAGACCATCATCGCGATGGCCCCCATGAACAGAAACAGGTTGCGCAGCGCGATCGAGGCCGATGACCCGAAGGCGGATTTGAGCTGGGTCGTGTCGGCGGTCAGGCGCGAGACAAGTTCGCCAATTTTGGCGGTGTCGTAGAAGGCGGCATCAAGGCTTGTGAGGTGCCGGAAGACGTCTGCCCGCATGTCGGCAACCACGCGCTCGCCAATGGTCATGACAAGGTAATATCGCGCCCCCGATGAGCCCGCGAGCACGCCAACGACGACGATCATCAAGCCGAAATAGACGTTGATGAGCCCGGCTGAATCGCTGGAAAAGCCGTAGTCGATCATGCGCCGCACGGCGAAGGGCACCACCAGCGTGGCGATGGACGCGATAATCAGCGAAATCAGCGCCAGCCCAATTCGCCCCTGATGCTTCTTCGCATACGCGACCAGCGGCACGAGAGCCTTGAACGGAGGGCGGGGCTTGGCTGCAGCCTCTGCCGCAGAAACAGTCAGATCGGTCATGGGCGGCTTTATAGCTCAAACATTCCAGCTTCCCAATCGTCCAGCCACGTTGGGCAGATGGGACTTATGGGCGATTGCGCGTTTCCTTAACGCCCGGAGCGTGGTAATCGCGCCTCACTGCGTCAAATCGCTCGCCGGGCGTGACACGACCTTATGTGTCCCGGCATCCTGAAGCCTCGATCCCCAAGAAGTGCCATGTCGTCAGATCTTCGCCGCATCACCCGTGCCTTGCACTCTGTTTCCGACAAAACCGGACTGGTGGCATTCGCTCGTACACTTGTCGGCCATGGTGTGGAATTGGTCTCGACCGGCGGCACGGCGAAGGCGCTGACGGACGCAGGCCTGCCGGTTCGGGACGTGTCGGATCTGACCAATTTTCCCGAGATGATGGACGGGCGCGTCAAGACGTTGCACCCGAAGGTGCACGGAGGCCTGCTCGCCATGCGCGAGAATCCGGAGCACGAGGCTGCCATGCTGGCGCATGACATCGCGCCGATCGATTTGCTGGTGGTGAACCTTTATCCGTTTGAAGCAACTGTCGCGAAAGGTGCAGATCACGAGACCTGCATCGAGAATATCGATATCGGTGGTCCTGCGATGATCCGCGCGGCCGCCAAGAACCACGCTGATGTGGCTGTTGTGGTGGACGTGTCCGATTACGCAACTCTCACTGCCGCGATGGACGCCCACAAAGGCGCGACGGACTTCAAGCTACGCCAGCATCTGGCGCAAAAGGCCTATGCCCGCACGGCGGCTTATGATGCCGCCATCTCGAACTGGTTTGCGCAGGCTATTGGTGAAGTGAACCCAGCTTATCGCGCCATTGGCGGCGCACTGGCCGAACCCATGCGGTATGGCGAAAACCCGCACCAGACGGCCGGATTTTACAAGACGCCGGAGCAGCGTCCGGGCGTGTCGACCGCGCATCAGGTGCAGGGCAAGACGCTGTCCTACAACAACGTCAACGATACGGACGCCGCGTTTGAGTGTGTGTCGGAATTTGATCCCGCCCGCACCGCTGCGGTTGCCATTATCAAGCACGCCAATCCCTGTGGTGTTGCCGAAGGCGCAACGTTGGCGGACGCCTACGAGCGCGCGCTTGCTTGCGATCCGGTGTCGGCATTCGGCGGCATTGTGGCGCTGAACCGCCGGCTCGACGCCAAGGCAGCCGCCGAGATCGTGAAAATCTTCACCGAGGTCATCATCGCGCCGGAGGCCGACGACGAGGCCATCGCGCTGATCGCGGCCAAGAAGAACCTGCGCCTTCTGTTAACGCGCGGACTGCCCAACCCGCGTGCGCAGGGTCTGACGTTCAAGACCGTGGCTGGCGGGCTGCTCGTGCAATCGCGCGACAATGCGGTCGTTGATGACATGGACCTGCGCGTTGTCACGAAGCGCGCTCCCACAGAGCAGGAACTGGCGGACATGCGGTTTGCCTTCCGGGTCGCAAAACACGTGAAGTCGAATGCGATTGTCTACGCCAAGAATGGTGCCACCGTGGGCATTGGCGCCGGGCAAATGAGCCGCGTGGATTCCTCGCGTATCGCAGCGTGGAAGGCAGCGGAAGCGGCCAAAGCAGCGGGACTTTCGCAGAGTCTTGCGGTGGGCTCAGTTGTCGCCTCTGACGCATTCTTCCCCTTTGCCGATGGGTTGTTGGCGGCGGCGGAAGCTGGGGCCACAGCGGTCATTCAGCCGGGTGGGTCGATGCGTGATGATGATGTGATCAAGGCCGCAGACGAGGCTGGCCTGGCCATGGTGCTGACGGGTCATCGCCACTTCCGGCACTGAGGTGTGCTGAACGGGACGGCACGCTGCCTGGCGGTTCTCAGCAGCCGCAGGGGCCGGAGTCCGGGGCGTCTTTGGCAAGCCAGCAGGTCAAGAAATCCTGCGTCCAGCGCGCGACCTTATGGTCATGAAGATACCAGCCATCGAGATGGTCGCGGGCTTCGCGCGCACCCGGCGCTTTCATGCGATCGGCCGCTTTGCAGGTCCACCGGCACATCATCGCGTAGGTCACCTCAGGATGAAACTGCAGGCCGTAGGCGCGGGTACCAACCTTCACGGCCTGCGTCTCGAACGCATTGCCCTGCGCCAGCAGCAGCGCATCGCGCGGGCATTCAAAGCCCTCGTTGTGCCAGTGATAGACGTGATCGGGGAATTGCGAGGCGCAGACGTTGTGGCCGTGCTCTGTCGGGTCAATTTTGTAATACCCAATCTCGACCTGCCCCTCAGGGTGGCGTGAGACTTTGTTGCCAAGGCAGCGGGCCATCATCTGCGCGCCCAGACAAATCCCTAGAAAGGGCTTGTCCTCGGCCAGCGGCACATTGATCCAGTCGATCTCGCGCTTGATGTAATCATCAGCATCATTGGCGCTCATCGGGCCGCCGAAGATAATCGCGCCCGCATGATCGCGCATGGTCTCCGGCAGCGGATCGCCAAAGCGGGGGCGTCGCATGTCGAGCTCATAGCCCATGCGTTGCAGATATGAGCCCACGCGACCGGGGGTCGAATGCTCCTGATGCAAGACGATCAGGATACGTTTTGGCTCAGTCGAACGATTCAAAACCTGCAACATGCTTTAATTTGAAAACCCAAATCATGATTGTAAAGTTAACCAAGCATGATTTATGCCGTCATTTCCCCAATCTGGTCATCTGAATCGACCGAATGATCGGCAAAGACAGCATTTTTGGCACAAAATGACTGAGAATCGTCGCGGCGCGGTTCTGCAAACCGGGCACAACGCGGCGGTGGCCCGCCATCATGCCATCGACCCCGGCGACCGCCACCTCCATCGCAGACATTTTTGGCGACAGTTTGGTCAGGCCCTCCCCCATGCGGGCGCGGGCCCCAAAGCCGGTCTCTGTCAAGCCGGGGCAGAGCGCTGAGACGATCACACCCTTGCGCTTCACTTCTTCGGACAGCGCATCGCTGAAGGACAGCACGAAGGCCTTGCTGGCATAGTAAATCGCCATGCCGGGCCCGGGGAAAAACGCTGCGATGGAGGCCACGTTCATGATGTGCCCGCGCGCCGCCTCAATGTCGGGAAGCAACCGGATCGTCAGGTCCACGAGGGCGCGGACATTCAGGTCGATAATGCCGACCTGCTCGGCCCGGTCGAGACTGTCGATTTCGCCCATCAGGCCGTAGCCCGCATTGTTGATGAGCATGGAGACGGTGGCACCCGACTGGTGGAGCCCATCCACCAGGATCTGCGGTGCGTCCGGATGGGCTAGATCCAGCGCAAAGACTAACGGCCGGGGCCGCCCGGTCGCAGCGATCTCATCGGCGAGTGCCTCGAGCGATGGGCCCGTGCGTGCGGTGAGGGCGAGGTCGACGCCCCGCGCGGCCAGCACACGGGCAATATCGGCCCCGATGCCACCCGATGCGCCGGTGACCAGCGCCAATCGGCGCGGCGATGTTCCCGCTGACCGCGTCTTGCTCATGAGGTGGGCTTTGAGACAAGAGGGGCCAACGTCGCGGAGAGATCTGTTACGCCGGTTTCGGCCCGCGCCACAACGCGCTGGCGCAAGGTGATGCGATCGCGCGACGAGATGCCGAGCAATTCGGCCACGCGCCAGATGACGTTCTCTTCAAATTCGTGAACGATTCCGTCCGCCATGGCCATGTCCCAGAGAAGTTCGATGAGGGTGAGACGTCCTTCAAAGTCCAGCGCGCGCTTCAGCACACTGGTGAAATGAAAGAAATCGACCGCATCGTGATCGCTCTGTTCGGCGGCAGCAATGAGGCGGGTGGCGTCCGCACTGTCCAATTGGAACGTGCGCGACACGATCTCTTTCAACTGCCGTCGCTCTGCCTCGGTGACAACACCGTCCACATCAGCGATGTGAAATAAAAGTGCTGCAGCCGCCAGACGATAATCGCCTTCTTCAAATTTCGCGGCCTCAGGCTCGACATTGGTCAGGTCGGAAATCAGGTTTCGCAGAGCATCGAACATTGAAGTCGTCCAGCGTCAGAGAATTTAAGACAAGCACACACGCTTTGGGGATCTTTATAGCCACAAGCTGTGCCGAGGATAGACCCGTTTTCAAGTGAAGCTTATGAAAACGGCACATTTCGATGTTTAACTCACACGATGTGAATGCCGTGTGAGTAACACGGCCAAGTTGTCGCATCATGCAGACAAAGCATTGCCACAGTCGAATACCATAATTTGAAAATAGGAAATAAAGTTCGAAAGGTTTTGTCATGACGTCATCAGTTGTCGCTTCAAATCGTGTAAGTAGTTTCCGCACATCACTTCTTGCTGTCAGCGCCCTTGTGATTGCCTCAGTTGGCCTGATCGCCGCGCCCGGCACTGCCAACGCCCAACCGGGGCATGGCTTCGGCGGCGGCGGTGCCTCCATGCATGGGGGCGGTTGGCACGGCGGCGGCTATCGCGGCGGCTGGAATGGCGGGCATCGCGGTGGCTATGGCGGTGGCTACGGCGGTGGCTTTGTTGGCCCGGCGATCATTGGCGGCTTGGCCCTTGGCGCGCTCGGTGCAGGCGCTTATGGCGCTTACGGCACTGGCCCATATGCTGGTTACGATGATGGCTATTATGGCGTTGAACCTGAGTGCTATATCGAACGCCACCGTGTTGCGACTCCCTACGGCCTGCGCTGGCGTCGCGTTCGTGTCTGCGGATAAGTCCTATTCAGCAGCCGACACGAGCGATGAGCCCAGAACGCCAGT
>CAIZGQ010000311.1 GCA_903932565.1 uncultured Hyphomicrobiales bacterium | reverse complement strand
CAGCGCCTGCGTCGTCGCCGCCATTGGGATCATCCTCGGCGAAAGCTTGCGACTGGGCAATGCGCCCTGCCAGCAGCATCGCAAGCCTGCGCATCACCGAGGCACGGGTGAAGCGCAGGCTTGCAAGGTCTTCTCCAGACTGCACGGTGATGCCCAGTGCATTGCGTCTCGCAATGATGCTCACTTGCTCCAGCGCAATCGTGGGTTCCAGAAGGAGGGACACGATGGCGTGGCCGGCCTCGTGGAAAGCCGTCGCGCGAAGCTCCGCCGCGAGCCGGTGATGGCGCGTGCGCTGGCCAAATCGTTGCAGATTGATGACCTCCAGAATGTCGTCCGCCGAAAGCGTTGGCCGTTGCAGGCGATCGAGTTCGATCAGGCAATCGCGTTCGACTTTCTCGAGATCGGCACCGGTCATCCCTGCGGTGAGCAGCAGGAGTTGCTCTTCGTTCCAATCCTTGGGGTCGGCAAGCGGCGCGAGGCGCTGGATGAATTGTCGACGCGCTTCTCGATCGAGCATGGGGATTTCAATGACGATATCCAGACGTCCGGAGCGGGTCAGCGCCGGGTCGACCCGCGACGGAAAATTGGTCGCGGCAATGGTAAAGACGGCCTTGCCGCCAGCACCCTTGAAGCCATCGATTTCGATCAGCAACTGGTTGATGCAGGGATCGATTCCGCCTTGTCCACGCACGCCCAGCGCGTCTATCTCGTCGATGAATACGATGCTGGGGGCAAAGAGTCGCGCCCGTGAATACACCTCTCGTATCGTGGACATGGCCAGCAATTCGGGACCGGAGATCGCAATGAACGGCAGATCGGCTTCGGCTGCGAGCGCTCGCGCAAGCAAGGTTTTACCGGTACCGGGCTGTCCGAACATGAGCATGCCCTTGGGCGCACGGAGGACCTTTCCGTTTGGTCCGCGAATACCGGCCATGAGCCGCAAGACAAGTTGCAGACGTTCCTTCGCGAGTGTGTGTCCGACAACGTCCGCAAAGCGCTGACCGGGTAGCTCGACCTGGAAACCAGTGGCTCCGCCGTAATCGGCACTCCCTTGCACGCGTCTGAGCACAAAGTTCCGCCAGATGAGCTGGATCTGGTCACCGTCCCGGCAGAGTTCGACCTCGAATTCCAGCAACTCGCGGCGCCGGAACAATTGCTGTAGCAGCTCCGTCGAGTCCGCGGTAGCCAACTCATCCAGAACTGGGTTTGTCTGCACGATCAACGTGACCCGCTTGCCGCGCAGTTCGTCCCCCGCGAAAGCTGCATCGACGAGCAAGCGCGTGATGGCCTCGGTCGAACCATTCAATAGTTCCTTCGGGTTGATCTCGGGACCGAAGCTAAGACAAATCGCAAGTGCCAGATGCGCGCTGTGAACACCCTCAAGCGCAATCTCCTGCTTCTGCAGACGCGCCTGCAGCGCTTCCAATTGGCGTTCGACGACGCGCGTCAAGCCGCTGAGGCTCAGGTTCACGAATGGCAACAGCGGTAATTCGGAGATCGGCCCACCGAGAGGAGACAGGCTCTTCTCATTGCCTTCTTTGGAATTCTTGAACGCGGGCGAGAGCGCGCGTCCAAGCGATTCCCGCAGCGTGGCAATGGCCGCCCCAGGGTCTGTGTCGAGCTTTGTACGGAATTCGGCTGGTGAATGAATCTCTTCACCGCAGGACGTGGTGAAGAAAATCCAGGCCTGTCGGAAGTCCACGCTGCGCTCCGAGGGATTGCCTTCGGCGGCGTTCGGACCGAAACCGAACTCGTCGTCCAACATGCCTCCCGAGAACAAGGGAAGCAGCACCCGTTGCGTCGAGGCATTTGCATGTTCGAAGTTCTTCAGCACCACGATGGCCGTCGGATGGTCCCTGACGAAGCTCGTCAGGCGGCCCGGTGCAGAGCTCGTATAGCCATAGCGCAATCCGATCAGTCCGAATGCTTCGTTATCCGACTGGAAGGTGGCCAAATTGAACGTGATGCTGGGCCGTGCTGCCCAGTGCTCACGGATCAGTTGTGTGAGCAGCGTTTTGCCCGAAGCCGGGGGACCGATCAGGCACATCATCAAGGGGTGGTCTGTGGGCTGAAAACCCATTTCGCGGGCGGCCAGGGCTCTTAGCAAACCATCACGGGCCCAGGGTTGGTCGAATAGCTCACTGTCCAGCAAGTCGCGGAAAGCCTGCGGTGGCAGAACGCCCTGCGTCGCGGTTGGTGCGGTCGGCTGGGTCAAGGTCTCCGGTCCGGACAGCGCCTGTGCGGCAGGCTCCAAAATCCGCTCCCAGTCGTCATCTGTCGGCTCGTCATTCCCGTCATTCCCGTCAGCCCCTTCTGCCGCTTCAGATGCGACGGACGAGGTCATGCAAGCCCGCACCGTTTTGAGCAGGGCTTGGAGGGGGGCCGTATCCACAGGCTGGCGCTTCGCGCGCGCACGCGCGATCGCGAGGCGCAGCGCCGTGTCCGCGTCGTTGCCCGATTTTTCCAATTCATTCGCCCACAGGGGCAGGAAATCCTTGAGTGGATCATTGTCGTCCAGCAGCAGGCCGGGGTCCTCGTAGCTTGCCTGTGGCGACGACGCGAGCATGTCGCGCAGCT
>CAIZGQ010000310.1 GCA_903932565.1 uncultured Hyphomicrobiales bacterium | reverse complement strand
TTCGGGATAGGATTTCGGCGCAAGCGGGGAGAGAGGCGCGTCATGGGCCATCAGCAAAAGGTCCTTGGGCGTGATGTTTTTGATCGATGTGAGATGTGAGTCTCACATGCGGGAAGCCATAGCAATAAATGCCACGCACTGTCGCGGTGCTTTGCAACGCACCGATGACGCGAAGTTCTTGCTCTAGCGGCCTGCAACTTTGTGGGGTCGTTCAAGCGCGATGCAGCGAGGCTTCGCTGACATCCGCATCGGGGAGCGCCCTCTCACATTGTGGGAGAAGGGCCAGCGCGCGCCTCAGCTCTGGCGGGCGATCATCATGTTCTTGATTTCGGAAATCGCCTTGGCCGGGTTGAGGCCTTTCGGGCAAGCCTTGGCGCAATTCATGATGGTATGGCAGCGATACAGGCGGAAGGGGTCTTCCAGATTGTCGAGACGCTCACCGGTCGCTTCATCCCGCGAATCAATCAACCACCGATAGGCCTGCAGCAAAACGGCCGGACCAAGATAACGGTCACCGTTCCACCAATAGCTGGGGCACGAGGTCGAGCAGCAGGCGCACAGGATGCATTCGTACAAGCCATCGAGCTTGGCGCGATCTTCCGAGGACTGACGCCATTCCTTTTCAGGCGCAGGCGAAACAGTCTTGAGATAGGGCTCAACCGAGGCATGCTGCGCATAAAAGCGCGTGAGATCGGGGACAAGGTCCTTGATCACCGGCATGTGCGGCAGCGGATAAATTTTCACCGGCCCGGCGATTTCTGCCATGGCCTTGGTGCAGGCCAGCGTGTTTGTGCCGTCAATGTTCATCGCGCACGAGCCGCAGATGCCTTCGCGGCAGGAGCGGCGGAAGGTCAGCGTCGGGTCAATCTTGTTTTTGATGAAGATGACGGCGTCGAGCACCATGGGACCGCAGGCGTCGAGGTCGACAAAATACGTGTCAATGCGCGGGTTCTCGCCGTCGTCCGGGTTCCAGCGGTAGATGCGGTACTCGCGGAGATTGGTGGCACCAGCAGGGCGCGGCCAGGTCTTGCCAACCATGGGGCGGGAGTTCTTGGGAAGCGCGAGTTCGACCATGTCCTGGACCTGCATTGCCATCGCGGCACCGACGCGGTGCACCATATTCACGACGGTGTGTAGAAGAATTGTGCCCATCGCGGAAGGGGTGACCGCCGCGACTTTTGGACCGTATGCTCAGCTTTTAGCCTTTGCCCCGGCCTCAGAAGCGAGGCGCTTCAGCCAGGTGTCTGCCTGCGCGGCGACATTCTGCGGCGCTGTTCCGCCATAACTTGTGCGGCTCTCAACAGAATTCTGGACGCCCAGCACCGCAAAGACAGCGTCCGTGATGGCGGGCTCGATGGCCTGCATGTCGGCCAAAGTCAGGTCTTCCAGTCCGACAGTCTTGTCCTCGGCGAGCTTCACCAGCGAACCGGTCACGTGATGGGCTTGGCGGAACGGCATCTTCAGGGTGCGCACCAGCCAGTCAGCAAGGTCAGTCGCTGTCGAGAAGCCAGCTCCGGCAGCGGCCTTCATCCGCGCCAGATCCGGCGTCAGATCGCGCACCATGCCAGCGGTCGCAGCGATGCACAGCGAGAGCGAGGTGAGCGCGTCAAACGTGCCTTCCTTGTCCTCCTGCATGTCCTTGGAATAGGCCAGCGGCAGGCCTTTCATAGTGACGAGCAGCCCCTGCAGGTCGCCCAGGATACGACCTGATTTGCCACGCACCAGTTCAGCCGCATCCGGATTGCGCTTTTGCGGCATGATCGACGAGCCGGTGGTGAACTTGTCGGAGAGTTTGGCAAACCCGAACTGCGGCGTCGACCACAGCACGATCTCCTCGGCAAAACGCGACAGATGCACGGCGCAGATCGCAGCAGCCGCCAGCGTCTCCAGCACGAAATCGCGGTCTGAGACCGAATCCAGCGAGTTGGCCGTCGGCCGGTCAAAGCCGAGCGCCTTGGCTGTTGCGGCCCGGTCGATGGGGAAGGACGTGCCAGCCAGCGCAGCGGACCCGAGCGGTGATTCGTTCAACCGTGTGCGCGCATCGGCCAGACGGCCACGGTCGCGCCCGATCATCTCCACATAGGCCAGCAGGTGATGCCCGAAGGTCACCGGTTGGGCTGATTGCAGATGGGTGAAGCCGGGCATGACAGCCCCGGCATGGTCCCGCGCCCGCTCTGCGAGGGCGAGCTGCAGGTCGGCCAATTGTGCGTCGAGTTCGTCGATGGTGTCGCGGACCCAGAGTTTGAAATCGACAGCCACCTGATCATTGCGCGAACGCGCCGTGTGCAAACGACCGGCGGACGGCCCGACAATTTCAGCGAGTCTGCTCTCGACGTTCATGTGAATGTCTTCGAGTGCGCGCGAAAACGTGAAGGTCCCTGCGTCGATTTCAGCCTTGACCTGGTCGAGCCCGCGGGTGATGTCGGCTGCGTCTTGGGCGGTGACAATCCCCTGCGCCGCGAGCATGGCCACGTGGGCCTTGGAGCCACGAATGTCCTGAGCGGCAAGGCGGTAATCAAAGCCAATGGAGGCGTTGATTTCCTCCATGATGGCATCGGGTCCGCTGCCAAAGCGGCCGCCCCACATCTTGTTGCTCATGGTCGACCCTCAAGTGATGCCAAAATGCGCCAATGTGAAAAGGCGCACCGCACCCGGTGAACTGCTACGGTGACAGGTATGAACGACAAACGCGCGCCAGTTTCCCCGGGCACCGAGCCGTCCCACATGCAGCCATCATCCCCGCCACCCCGCAGGATGGCGACGCGCTGGCTTTTGGCCGCTGTCGTCCTCGCGCTTGGGGCTGGAACCGCGCTTCTATATGGGATGAAGGGGCAGGGCGGCAAGGAAAGCGCGAATTCCTGTGCCGCCTCACGCGCAGCCATCGCCCGGATTGATCCGGTTGTGCGGGGCGAAATTGCCGCCCTGACGCTCAATAAAACGCCGCGTCCCGCTGTTGCATTGGCGTTTCTGGATGCCAGCGGCGCTCAGACATCGCTGGCTGATTTCAAAGGCAAGACCGTGCTGTTGAACCTTTGGGCGACGTGGTGTGTGCCATGCCGCGCGGAGATGCCAGCCCTCGACCGTTTGCAGGCCTCCCGTGGCAGCGACCGGTTTGAGGTGGTCGCGATCAACATCGACACCGCGCGGCTCGACAAGCGGCAGGCGTTTCTGACCGAGGCTGGCGTGACATCGCTGCATACCTATGCCGACCCCACGGCAGATGTGTTTCAGACGCTGAAGCAGGCTGGCAAGGTGCTGGGCCTCCCTACAACGCTCCTGATTGACCCCAATGGATGCGAACTCGGCATCATGCCGGGCCCCGCCGATTGGAGCGGGCCGGATGCGCTGAAACTGATTGACGCCACATTGGCGGCCAGCGGAAGCTGAAGCGTCTCGCCCAAAAGCCGC
>CAIZGQ010000309.1 GCA_903932565.1 uncultured Hyphomicrobiales bacterium | reverse complement strand
TCGCGCCACCAACGACGGCACCAAGCCGCTGGAGGCCTATCACCTGTGCTCGCAATATACGCTGGAGCCGCTTTTGAAATCCGTGCTGGAAACCATGCCGATGGTGACCATGCGCTGGGGCTGCGAATTCGTCACGCAGACGCAGGATGAAGCGGGCGTCACCGCCACCGTGCGCAGCAAGGACGGCAAGACGTCCACTATCCGCGCCGCCTATCTCGTGGGTTGCGATGGCGGCGGCAGCCCGGTGCGCAAGACGCTGGGCATCAAGCTGCACGGTGATGGCAACCTGCTCGAATTGAAGCAGGCCTTGTATCGTTGCGACGCGCTCTACGACATGCTGCCCATCGGCAATGGCCCGGGTCGTGGCCGCCATTATCATGTGGCCGATGATCGCTCGAGCTTCCTCATCATGCAGGATTCGCGCGAACATTGGACGCTGCATTCGGTTGTCGAAAACGACGCGGACATGAAGACGCAATTTGAAAAAGTCGTTGGCGTTCCGGTGAAATACGAGATGCTATCCTGCAATCCGTGGCGGCAGAACCTGCTGCTGGCCGACCGCTACGGCGCGGGCCGCGTGATCCTGGCCGGTGATGCCGTTCATCTCGTGATCCCCACTGGCGGGCTCGGCATGAACTCCGGCGTGGGCGACGCCTATGATCTGGGCTGGAAACTCGCTGCAACGCTGCAGGGCTGGGCTGGGCCGCAGGTGCTCGCGTCCTACGAGCGCGAACGCCGCCAGATCGGCGACCGCAATGTGGGTGCGTCGCGTTACGCGACGATCGGCCGGCGCAAATGGCGCTCGCTCTACAACCCGGACATTCGCGATTCAACGCCAGCGGGCAAGCGTTCGCGTGATGTGCTGGCGACAATTGCAGAAGTCGAGCAACGCAAATCCAACGAGATGATTGGTGCGGAACTTGGCTATCGCTATGTCGACTCGCCGATCATCATGAACATTCCCGGTGGGCCAGAGCATCTCTTCCGCGAGTATGTGGCCACCACCTGGCCCGGCGCGCGGTTGCCGCATGTCTGGCTCGATGACGGCAAGCCGATCCAGGACAAACTTGGCACTGGCTATACCATCATCCGTCTTGGCAACAGCAAGGCTGACACGGCCAATCTGCAGAAGGCCCTTGCGGCGCGTGGCGCACCTGTGATGACGCTGGATGTGTCGGATCGCATCGCCCGCGAGATCTATGGCTTTGACGTCATTCTCGTGCGGCCTGATCTGCACATCGTGTGGCGCGGCAACGAAATGCCCGACGACATTGCAGAAATTGCCGATGTCGCAACCGGCTGGGCCGCACCACGAAATTAAGTCACACAACAAACGGCCCATCAGAGGCCAAAGGCCGGGAGCAAACGCATGACGATCGATGAGCTGAAACAGGAACTGGTCACAGCCAACCATATTCTGGCGCACGAAGGCGTCCTCGACTCCTTTGGTCATGTCAGTGTCCGGCATCCCACCGACCCCAACCGCTATTTTCTGTCACGCGCGCGTGCTCCCGAGCGAGTCACAGAGAGCGACATCATGGAATTCACGTTGGAGGGAAAAAGCGTCGGGGCGGAACCCGGAAAGCCTTATTCCGAGCGGTTTATTCACGGCTCGGTCTATGAAGCGCGCCCCGATGTGATGTCCGTCGTGCACAATCACAGCGCCAATGTGGTGCCGTTTTCCGTGAGCAAGAAGTGGCGCCTGCGCCCCATCATGCACATGTGCGGCCCGATTGGGGGCGACATTCCAAACTGGGATATCCGCACCAAGTTCGGCGACACGAACCTGCTCGTCACCAGCATGGACATGGGCCGCGACATGGCCCGCACCCTGGGTGACCGTCCCGTCTCGCTGATGCGCGGCCATGGCTGCATCGTCACAGGCCCGTCGATCCGCGCCTCGGTGTTCACGTCGATCTACATGGAGATCAATGCCGAGATGCTGTTCAAGGCCCTCAGCCTTGGCGACGTCGAATATCTGAGCGACGGCGAAATCGCAGCCATCGCCAAAGGCCGCGCGGGCTTCACCTTCGAGCGCGGCTGGGAGAACTGGTGCGCCCGGGTGGACCGCCCCTACGTGTCACGCGACTGGGCCATGGGCGAAGGCTTTTCCAAGACGGATGTTTGAAGTCCGAAATTAAAATGCCCCCTGTCTTGCGGCAGGAGGCATTTTTGTTGCGACGACGTTTCGTCTGGAAGGACCAGGGCCTTAGCGCGCGGGCGGACGGCGCTCCGGCGCAGGCACAGCAGGCTGGTTGGCAGAAAACGCCTGGCGCAGGCGCTCCATCTGGTTTTCCAGAGCGACCGGACGGACGTGATTGCTGGTCGGCGCGAGCGATGTATAGAGCAGCCGATCCAGATGGATGATCCGGGCCTGCAAGCGCAGGGACTGGGTGGCCAGGTCCTGCATTTTGGCCGGCAGCTTCACGAAGGCCTCAGGATTGGAGGCCAGTTCCTGCCGCGCCAATTTCACCTTGTGCTTTTCTGTGGCGGCCTGCGCCTGGGTAATTTCCCCTTCGTTCACAGCGCGTTGCAGGAGCAGCCAGGAGGCGAGCTGCATCAGGCGTGTCGTCAGGCGCATGCTCTCGGACGCGTAGGCGAGCGCCTCAATCCGTCCCAGACCACGCGATTCTTCGCGCCCCGGTCCGTCGAGATAAGCAGCCGTATCCTCCACAAGTGTCATGCCCTCACGAAAGAGCGCCTTGAAGGCGTCCGAGGCTGCCAGCTTCTGGCCAAACGAAACCGCATCCGAGGCTTCATTTGTCGACCGGAGATCGTTTCTCAACATGTGAATACTCGCCAACCCGTACTGTTACGCTCAACTTCACTGACCTTGCCTCAAATTACGCGGGGCGTCTCTGTTCAGTTTTGATTAACCTTAATTGACCAACCCGCCGCCGATCTAAACAGCCCGCCAGAGATCAAATGGGTCCTCGAGAATAAAAAAAGCCGCCCGAAGGCGGCTTGAAAAGTTTGTAACAGGGAGGCGTAAACAGAGTGGACAGGGCCACTCGCGTCCCAAAGGACGACACTTACGGAAACTAGAGCGAAAAACTTAAATAGCCTTTAACGACGATCCGACTTTGGCCGATACTGTGGCTTTGGTGTCAGATCCCTTCGCGCGAGACCGCTCGGGTGGGACGACGGCAACAAAAAAGGCACCGCGCTCAATGCGCGATGCCTCGTTATTTGGTCGCGTGAACCCGCAAGCGGGCGTCAGGCGCGCAGACGCTGCTTTGGGGCCGGCTGCTGGCGCTGGGCAACCCGGTCAATCGTAAAGCGGCCCATCATCTGGGTCAGGACGTCGGCCTGTGCGGCCAGCTGGTGGCTGGCAGCCGTGGACTGTTGCACCATGGCGGCGTTCTGCTGGGTCATCTCGTCCATCTGCGTCACAGCGGCCGTAATCTCCTGCAGACCGTTTGCCTGATCGCTGGCGCTCGACGAAATCGTCTGCACGATTTCGGAGAGTTCCTGCACTTCTTTCACGATGCGCTTAAGGGCGTCGCCGGTCCCGATCACGAGCTTCACGCCGGTTTCCACCTGATTGCGCGAATTGGTGATGAGGCTCTTGATTTCCTTGGCAGCGTCCGCAGAGCGCTGAGCCAGTGCGCGCACTTCCTGCGCCACGACGGCAAAGCCACGGCCTGAATCGCCCGCACGTGCCGCCTCAACGCCAGCATTCAGCGCCAGCAAATTGGTCTGGAATGCGATTTCATCAATCACGCCAATAATCTGCGAAATCTGCTGCGACGCCTGCTCGATGCCATTCATCGCATCAACCGCCTGATGGGCAATCTCACCGCCAAGGTCAGCATCCTTCTTGGTCTGCGCCACCACATCGCGCGCGTGGGCAGCGCCCTCGGCTGTGCGCTTCACCGTGTGCGAGATTTCGGTGAGGGCAGCGGAGGTTTCCTCCAAGCTTGCCGCCTGATTGTCGGTGCGACGCGACAGATCATCCGCCGCAAGGCTGATTTCACGCGACCCGGAGCGGATCTCTTCCGAATTCTGCACCACAGAGACGATGACATCGCGCAGCTTGGCAAGGGAGACGTTGAAGTCATTGCGCAGCTGATCGGCTTCGCCTTCAAACTGCTGGTTGATCTGATGCAGCAAGTCACCTTCCGACAAGCGCCCAAGACCTTCAGCCAATGTGTGAATGACAATCTGCGCCTGCTTGGCGGCTGTCTGCTGTTCGGCTTCACGGGCCAGGCGCTCGTTACGCGTCTGCGCGCGCGTTTCAAGTTCCCGCTCTTCCAGAGCCTTCTTTTCCACTGCCGCAGCGGCAAACACGGCTACCGCTTCTGCCATAGCGCCAACTTCATCCGAGCGCGAAACAAATCGCGACACGTCGACATCTTCGCCCTTTGCCAGCGTTGCCATGCTGTCGGCAATCTCGGCAATCGGGTTTGCCACACGGCGCTTCATGAAAAGCACGGCACCGGCCAGAAACAAAAGGATGATCGCAGTCGTGCCAAGAGCGACTTTCTGCAGGAAGGCCCCGCGCGCTTCCGCATTGTTCTGCGCGTCCGTCAGGAAAGTGTTCGACAGATCGACAAGCTCATCAACGGCGGCGCGCTGGGCATTGTAGGCGGTCGTCAGGCGGGCAAAGGACTTTGCGATCGCATCTTTGTCGTTATTTTGAATGGCCGGAAGGAACACAGTGTCCAGCTCGTTGAAAAATGCCAGCGCCGGCTTTGCAGCCTTATCGGTCAATGACAGCTTCAACTCACTCGGCAAATCCGCCTTGCCCCAGAATTCGCGGCGCTCATCAAAATCCTTACGCAACTGCTGCAATTTGGCGATGCGCTTGGGATCTGCGCCAAACCGCTCTGCCATGTTGGCCTCAAGATAAGCCTCGATGATGTATTCGGGCGGCGGCAGGATATCTGCGACGAGATCCTTGCCTGCGATGATGCGATCAAACGACGGACTGCCGATGCGCAACTCACTAAATGTGTAGGACGCGAGGCCAATCAGCGTTGCCATGCAAACAAACACGCAGGCTGCAAAAAGCGTTTGGGTTTTGACGATGGTCATCCGCATGGCTGTGCCCCCTCGGCGCAGGAAATGGTCAAAAAATCTTTGAAACGTAAAATGTTGAAACGCACAAAGACACGCACTGCCCCACGGGCCGGATCCGTTCGCTCGACGCGAATGATCGATGATGCAATGCGCTGGGCACACATGAAGCGGTGCCGGACTGCAATGGAGAACATCAACGGCATCCACGCGCTGGAGGCGTCTCCACGCGTCGAACTCAATCCAAATCTTTCGGGGTCATACCGGATCGGCCGGTACGGATCATCGGGCTTCATGCCGCTTGACGGGCGCGCCCATCAAATCTCCGTATCTGGAGCTTTGCAGCGAAGTCTGAAGAAAACCTTATGACTTTCATCCCAGTTTTAATGATGCATCGTACGCCTATGTTTCGAAAAAATGCCGGGGTAGCGACCGCTTTTACATAATGCCTTTGTCTTCAATTGTTTACACAACACGGTGGCCTTGTCACGCTACAGGTCTTAAGCTTGCCTCCTCACGTGCGAACTCAACATCAGGGTAAATTTTATGCAGAAGGCCTATGATTATGTGATTGTGGGCGCCGGGTCTGCCGGGTGTGTGCTCGCAGCCAAGCTCAGTGAAAACGCTGATTCGACCGTTCTCCTGCTCGAAGCGGGCGGGACCGATTGGGATCCGCTGATCTCGATTCCCATCGGCATGGGGCTGCTGCATCGCCATCAGCTGCATGATTGGGCTTATGTGAGCGAGCCCGAACCTTTCCTCGACAACCGCCGCATCCAGCTGGCAGCCGGCAAGGTTTTGGGCGGATCGTCCTCCATCAATGTCATGGCTTACACGCGCGGCAATCCGGGCGATTACGACCGCTGGGCCGCCAACGGCGCCACGGGATGGTCCTACAAGGAGACCCTGCCCTACTTCAAAGCCTGCGAAACCTTTGAAGGGGGTGCGAGCGAGGCGCGCGGCGGCAGCGGGCCGCTGGGAACCCAGTTCGCCAAGACGAAAGATCCCATCTTTCCAGCCTGGATGGAGGCGGGCCAGCAGGCTGGCTTCCCCATCACGGACGATTACAACGGTGGCCAGCAGGAAGGCTTTGGCCGGGGCCAGTACACGATCCGAGACGGGCGGCGGTGCTCGGCAGCGCGCGCCTTCCTCAACCCGGCGCGGGGCCGCCCCAATCTGACAATCGTGACAGGTGCCCAGGCCCTCGAGCTCACATTTGACGGGCAACGCGCCTCTGGCATTCGCGTGTCCATCAAAGGACAGGTCGAGGTGGTGGAAGCCACGCGCGAGATCGTCATTTCGTCCGGGGCTTACCAGTCCCCACGCTTGCTGATGTTGTCGGGCATTGGCCCGGCGGATGACCTCAAGGCGCTTGGCATCACGCCGCGCGTCGATCTCCCCGTGGGCCATGACCTGCAGGATCACATTGGCGCCTGGATCAACTGGACCCGCAAGAGCCCCGGCACCTTCCACAGCGCGATGCGGCTCGACCGCATGGCTGTGTCTATGGTGCAGGCTTATGTGAGCGGCGAGGGCCCTGCGACCGTCGTGCCGGGCGGGCTGCATGCGTTCGTGAAAACAAAGCCGGATATTCCAGTCCCGGATATCGAGTTTCTGTTTCACACGGTACCGCCCGACACCCGCACCTGGTTGCCGGGGCTGCGGCCGGCCTATGACGATGGCTATGCGATCCGGCCCGTGCTTCTGCATCCCAAGAGCCGGGGCCGCGTAAGCCTTGCTTCCGCCGATCCGCGCGACCCGCCGCGCATCCAATACAACTTCCTCTCGCACCCCGACGACCTTCCGGTGTTGCGCGAAGGGTTTAAACGCGCCCGCGATGTGGGCGAACAGGCGGCGATGGACCCTTATCGCGACGTTGAGTCCAATCCGGGGAAAGATGTGCGCACGGATGCGGAGATCGACGCGTTCCTGCGCCGCACCATCTCGACCGTGCATCACCCCTCCTCGACCTGCCGAATGGGAAGCGACGAGACGTCCGTGCTGGATACCCAAATGCGGGTGCGCGGCGTTGATGGATTGCGGGTCTGTGATGCCTCGGCATTCCCTGACCTGATTTCGGGCCACCTGAATGCCGGCGTGATCATGATGGCAGCCAAGACGGCGGATATGATGAAGGGCAACGGGTGAAGCGGAGGGGGCGGCTTCGCGCCTCGCGCCCTTTCCCCATGCCCGAGCGCAAAGCGCCTCTGCAGTTTTTAAGGTAGGGGGTTGGTTTGGAGCTAGTGGCATTTTTTCATCCAACGGGGGATGATTTCCCAGACACACAAAAACCTGTGTCTGGCTCGTTTCGGCGTGGCCTGCGTTCAAATCGCGAACCATTTCAGAACGAGTGTTCCGATGATGATTGACATCGCGACAAGACATGCTGCTGCGAAGATCTACTGCAGACTTGCACGTTCGATTGAACAATACGATCCACGCAGTTTCAAGTCAGCGCAGACGTCTTCGTTTTTTGATGACGAAACAACGCTAGGAAATATAATCCAACTAACAAACTTCCAAATAAAGCGCCAAAGATACTAGCTTTGAGCTCCGAGTTGATAAAATGATGAATTGGCTGGATGGCAACGACGCGGGGGAGCGTGTCTTTCAAAAGGCTAATTTGATCGGCCAGGAATCCTTCTTGGTAATATAAATCTTTCTGGAGGCTCAAACGATTGAGATAGATTTTTAAAATATCACTATCAGAGCCCCCATACTGCTCGCTTTTTTCGAAACAATAATGACATAAAAGATTTCGAATAATGAAATCAACAGAGTCTTGAAGTTGTTTTACTTCATCTGAAACCTTTTTTCGTCTAATTTCTATTGAATTAATCTGAGGCTGTATTGTCTGCGAATCCTCTTCCATAATCGCTTTAACAATCAATTTTGCTAGTGGCAAAGCTAGCTCAGCTCTGGGCGACGAGACATTAATTTCCAACATGTCGTTGCTGGCTCTGGTTCTTAATAGACCTGAACCACCATATGCGCGTGGGAATAGCACTTTCGCCAAAGTAGCGACATCCGGGTTGCTAGACATCTCTGCAACCTTAAGCGCAAAAGTCTCAGTCTGTATTTGTGCCGCAGTATGATCTGGACCTATTAAACGGGCTTTTTGTAAATTCGGGCCCGAGTAAAGAACTTTTTCAAATCCATAGGCTAAGACAATTTTGACTTCAAAATAATTGATCGCTCGAAATAGGAGGCTCCCGCATATCGCAACGGCAGAAATAAAAAATATTGACAGCAAAATCGTCTTTTTGTCATGCCGCTTCAATGTTGCACCAATCAAGTTGTTCACTGCAGCGTTACTTTCTTACTGATCTCAAGTCTTGTGAGGTCAAATTCAATCAAGGATAGGTGACGCCGACTGTTCTCAAGCCGGACAACTTCAATTTAGCCAGCTTAAACACTACCAAACCTAATATCAACATTAGGCAGGCGGGGCGTGCAATCGATGCAATCGTATCGAAATCAACGGCTGTGACAAATTTTTTGGAAACATAAGAATACCCTCCGAAGTCAATTTTCGTTCGCGTAACCAACAGGTCCAGCGGGGCAAAGATCAAAACCACCAGACCCCGTTCAAGCTTCCCAAAGACACTTTCGGAAGATAAAAAATGAAAACATGCAAACATGATCAGTAAAGAATATCCACCAGCTGAAAATACGCAGACTGGTACCGTGAGATAAGCATAAAATTTGATCAAATTGATATTCAATTGTCTTGAATTTTTCAAAATGTAAAACAGCCCAACACTGGCTAATAAGAAACATAAATAGATAGGAACCTTGCTAAACAAAACATATTCCGCGCTTCGCGACAAACCATCATCATTTACAATGTATCGAAATTCATTGACATACGCATAGACAGCTGGAGACGCGACCATAGATAGAAGTGTGATCGGTGACCACTGGAATGGAACGTCGTTAAACACCAAAAAGCTCTCAAAAAAACTCAGGAAGTTTGGATCGAGGAAAAACCCTGTCGAGAGAAAAATGATCGCACTTAAAATGCCGACTTGAAAGAAGCTTCGAAAATCTTTTTTGACCAAGTAAGATACTGTCACTAAAACCATATATGGCTTGATGTTGATCATCAGGGCTTCAGCAAGCTGAGCCGAAAATTTATTACTCCGCAGGGAGAGTACGATCAATGGTGGCAGCAGAAATATAAGATTTCCACGCTCAAGCGAAAATAATGCTGGTGGAGATAACAAGAAAAATGTCGTCCAGTAAAACCACCTTCTGAGTTTGGGCTGTTTGTCCGGCCACAAGGCGACCGTGAGACCAACCGAAAAAATGTAACTTGTTATCAGGAAGACTATTCCTTGCGGCCAAATGGATCGCAACGAGAAACCGTTAGAAGCTGTTTCTGCGAGAGGGTCCAGATATAGAGCGATTTTTGCAATAACAAATACGAGCGGCGGATATACGGAATGCCATTCGGTGTATCGTCCGGAATTCATACTCCAGTAGGCAGTATGAAAAAAATCCATGAACGTATCATATTTGTCATTGATAAACGGCGTGGGCAGGTACCCAAGACTGAGATCAAATACAATGTAGAATATGAAATTGCATATCTGCAAGGTGAGGAGAACCGTCCATATATTCTTTTCTAGAAATTTATAAGCCTGATATGACCAGCGATTTTCAGTTTTCAAGTTCAAAAAGTACATGCCTGCTTTATGAAAAGGGCTTTGGAACAAAGAAAAAGATATACTTTCGGTTCGCGTCGTCATCACTGAAAAACCAAGTTGGAAATGACCTTTAACTTTTCTCTAAGAGTCCAATTTTGCTTCAATTTTTGCAGATGTATCAATTCATTGGAATGAACGCCAAACTTGTCTATTGAAATCTTCGAACGATACGGGAGTGA
>CAIZGQ010000308.1 GCA_903932565.1 uncultured Hyphomicrobiales bacterium | reverse complement strand
GTGCGCGTGACGTTCTATTCGCTGCCGTCCGTCCAACGTGACGGGGGCGCAGAAGCGCGCGTGTCTGAAAACTATGGCTGCATTGACGAGTTGATGGAGACTTCCGTCGATGGTCTGATTGTGACGGGCGCAGAGCCGCGAGCCGCGCATTTGACCGAGGAACCCTTCTGGTTAGATTTGGTTGAGCTCACAGATTGGGCGACGTCTCACACGCGGTCCACGATCTGGTCGTGTTTGGCGGCGCACGCTGCGGTGCTTCATCTCGACGGGATCGAGCGGCGTCGACTTGCAGTGAAAAAGTCGGGCATTTTTGCGTGTGAACTTGCGGGTCCACATTGGCTGACGCAGGACATGGTCTCACCCTTGACGGTTTCGCATTCTCGCTGGAACGAATTGGCACAGGGCGATCTCGACATTGCTGGATATCGCTGCATAACCACATCACAAGGCGCGGGCGTCGACATCTTCGCAAAATCACTCGAAAGCGAATTCATATTTTTTCAGGGCCACCCTGAATATGATTTGCGATCTCTACAATACGAATATCTCCGAGATTTTAGCCGGTATCTCAATTGCGAGCAGGCAAATGTGCCAACGACGCCGGTCAATTATTTCGATGCCGTAACAGAAGCAAAGCTGTTGCAGGTCCAGTCGCACATGCAATCTAGCCCGGATGGACGCTATCATGGCGAGCGCCCTTCAACGCAGATCAGGGCAGGGCTTGAAGATCAAATATCATTTACGGCAAAAGGTCTTTTTGCAAATTGGCTGCAGCATCTTGCAACAACATGAGCCTGCCCAAGCTTGTATTTCAGGTTGCCTGACCTTCCAAAGCTAACGGGCCACTTGTGGCGTCACTGCGTCGTCCTTGTAATTGCCCCAGACCTTGTCCAAAAGCGCGATCGAGTCCGGGTCGAGATCACGTTTGGGCTCGGGATCCTGATCCCAATATCCATACGTGTCTGATCCTGCGATGTGCATGGCGGAGCGCCGATTTAACGTGGATCGCGCATGGGCCGGCATGTAGAAGAACGCCAATCCGATGCGGCGATGCGCAGCATTATTCGCCAACGAACCGTGGACCGTGCGCTCGTGATGCATGGAAAACTCGCCCGGCTCGAGCGGCATTTCCACAGCCAGGCTCTCGTCGACCGTGACAGTCTGGCCGCGCGAGAGAAGGTTGTTGGCATCATATGTTTCTTGATGCACCAGATCGGCCCCAAGATGAGAGCGTGGGATGACGCGAAGGCATCCACTGACCGAATTGCTTGGTGTAAAGGCCACCCAAACGGTCACCTCGTCGTGCGGATCGAGGCCGTAATAAGCCGAGTCCTGGTGCCATGATACGAAGCGGGGATCGTGCGCGTTCTTGGCAAAGGCCGATGATCCAAACAACAACACGTCCGGGCCAATCAGGCTTTGCACGGCGGAGACAATGGCTGGGTTGCGCGCGAGCTCAACCATCCAGGGAAACGCCAGATGCGCTTTGATCTTGAGCCTTTTGTTGACCTCTTCGCCCGACATGGCTTCATAAGCCTCGATCTGACGGCAACACGCGGCTGCATCCTCGGCACTTAGGGCGCGCAGCGGTGACAAATACCCTTCGCGCTTGAAGAACGCGACCTGGTCCGGGCTCAGCGTGTTGGTCATGGCGGGTCCTTTGATCTTATGTGGCGTAGCGAGCAAGAAACTGTTTTGAGCGTTCAGCTGCAGGCGATGTGAAGAATGTTTCCGGCGGCGCAGTCTCAACCACACGACCCCGATCCATAAAGACAATCGTATCAGCCACGTCGCGTGCAAAGGCCATTTCATGGGTGACGATAACCATCGTCATCCCATCGGACGCAAGGCTGCGCATCACGGCCAAAACTTCGCCCACAAGCTCGGGGTCAAGCGCGCTCGTTGGCTCGTCAAACAGCAGCAAGCTTGGTTGCATGGCCAATGCGCGCGCAATGCCCACACGTTGCTTCTGGCCACCCGAGAGGCGCGCAGGCGCTGCATCTTTCTTGTCGATGAGTCCAACCTTTGACAGGAGTGCCTCAGCTTCGGCACGGACCTCATCGCGCGGCCGTTTCAGGACATGAATGGGCGCTGCCATGACGTTTTCGATGACGGTGAGATGTGGCCAGAGCGCAAAGCTCTGGAACACCATACCCATCTTCGCGCGCATGCGGGCAAGCTCCCGGTCCGACATCGCGACATTGCCGCCAGTGCGAAAGCCGATCCGCTCACCGGACAAAGTTATGACACCCGTGTCTGGCTTTTCTAAAAAGTTTACGCAGCGTAACAGCGTGGATTTGCCCGAGCCGGAGGGTCCGAGCACGCAAACTGTTTCGCCTTCACGGACTGTCAGATCAATTCCGTCCAAAACCTTGTTGTCACCAAACGACTTGTAGAGCCCGACAATCTTGAGCACCGGAGGCGGGTCGGCCATTTGCGCCGTCGGCGCTAGTGTCTCGGTGAGCTGCGCAGCTGATTGGGGCGGCGTCGTGAGCGTGTTTGTGGGCTGCGGACTTGATTGCAAATTTGGCTCCATCATCGACGACGCTCCGCAACACGCAGCATACCGCCCACGGCTTGCTCCACAGCAAGACAGAGCAGCCAATAAAACAAAACCGCCGCCAGGAGACTTGCAAACGGAACATAATAAGTGGCTTGAATTTCATTGGCGGCGTAGGTGAGTTCCTGCACTGCAATGATCATCAGGAACGCACTATCCTTAATGACCTGAATCATTTGGTTTCCCAGCATCGGGATTGAATCCAGGATCACTGGCGGTGCAATGATGCGCGCGACAAGACGCCATCCATAAAAGCCGAAGGCCTGGCCTGCCTCAATTGTTTCTGGCGGGAAGGCGGCCCATGTTCCGCGCAGAAGTTCAGCGACATAAGCGGCATTGTAAATGGTCAGCGCCAAAATGCCCGCCTCGATATTGCCCATCACCAGACCAACGGAGGGGAGGCCATAGTAAATCAAGTAGCAAAGCAGCATGAAGGGAACCGCCCGCATCAGGTCGATCATGACCTTGACGGCTGGCGACACGTAGCGAATTTTGAGGATCAAAATCCCGAAGAGAAAAAGACCAAGCAAAAAAGCCAGAATCGCGGAAATGGAAACGATCTCGACCGTTGCTTCAATGCCTTTCAGAAGAAGCTCACGCTCATCCCAGACGACCAGAAGGTCTTTCATGCTGCGGCTCGGGCGGCTTGCCGTGCTTCCAACATGCGTTGCGCCAACACAAGCGCCCCGATGATGACCATGTAAGTCAAGAGTGCGACCACAAAGGGTGGAACCGGGCGATATGTACTTGCACCGATGCGAACCGCAGCACGGGTCATTTCCGCCACGCCGATGACCGCGACCGCGGGGCTGACCTTGATTAGCAGCGTCATTTCATTGACGAGTGCGGGCAGGGCGCTGCGGACGAGTTGTGGCAGGATGACAAGGCGGAGCCGTTGCGGCGCGCGCATGCCAAAGGCTGCGGCAGCTTCAATTTGTTCTTTCGGGAATGCGATCAGGGCACCGCGCCAGATCTCGCAATTATACGCCATGGAGCCCAATGCCAGCGTGGCAATGGCCGCTGCAAAGCGCGGAACTTCAATATTGATGGTGGGGAGGGCGAAATAGACCAGCAACATAAGCGTCACAGAGGGTGTGGCGCGAAGCAGGCTGACCAGAACCGCTGCAACGCCGTTGAGAACAGGAACGCGTCCCCAACGGATCAGTGCCAGGATAAAACCAAGCGGCGTGCCAATCACGATTGCAATCGCAGAGATCGCAATCGTGTTGAAGGCTCCCAGAATGATAGCGAGAATATCGCCTTCACTCATCAGCTGTTGGCAACCGGATGGTCGGGCATGCTTTCAAACGTGATGCTGAACCACTTCTTCTGAAGCGCATACATGGACCCGTCCTTGCGGGACGCCGCCAGGAAATCGTTGAACGCTTTGAGCAGGCCCGTGTTGCCCTTCTGAACAGCCCAGGCAATGTAGGAGGGCTTGGAAACGGCGAGGCCCATTTCGAACACGTCCGGCTTTTCCTTGACGACGGACGCCAGGCTGAGCTGCGTGTTGACAACAAAATCCACACGGCCGACCGCGAGATCCTGATACGCTTCCGGATAACCCTGGTATTGAACGACCTTTCCCAGCTTACCACCAGTTGTCTTCAACATATCGTCGAGCTGCGGCAGCATCTTCAGCATTGCGCTGCCAGCCTCCACGCCCAGCGACAACCCGTTCAGGTCCTTGATGGATGTGATCTTCTTGTCGCCTTTGCGCTTGAGGAAAAAGTTTTCCGATTGTGCAACGGGGCTCGTAAAATCGAGCGACTTCATCCGCTCTTCTGTGATGAGAATGGCGGTAACGGCGGCGTCATATTTGCCGGTGGTCACGCCCGGCAGAATGCCGGTCCAGGGAATGATGTCCTGCTTCACCTCGAACTTGACAGTCTTCTTCATCAGGTCGAGCAATTCCTGATCGTAGCCGGTCGGTTTGCCGTTTTCGGTAAATTCGAACGGGCGATAATCGTCTTCGGTGGCGACGGTCATAAAGCCGCGCTTTTCAATGCCGTCGAGGGGAAGGGCATGTGCCATCGAGGAAAAGCCGAAGGCCGCGAGCGCAGGTGTCGCGGCGGCGGCTTTCAAAAGGCTGCGGCGATCCATTGGAAATTTGATATGCGAGGTCATGAAACTCTCCCGGTTGGTTCAAAGGTTGGGCAGCAAGGCCTGTGCCAGATGAAGATCTAATCGGCCGTGGGTGATTGCAGCGCAGCTGCATCCCCATGCGCTTCGACAAGTTGCATCAGATCATCGAGAAATTGGCGCTGACGTCCGGCAGGAAGTGCTGAAATGGTCAAATCATGGGCACGCTGCGCGGCCTGATCGACGCGCGCGAGAAGCGCCTGACCGGCGGGCGTCAGGGAGGCGAGCTTCAGTCGGCCATCGCGTGGCGAGGTGGTGCGGACCAACAGATCGCGCCGCTCCAGTCGCGCAATCACGTCCGTGATGCTGGTGCGATCAAGGCCAACGCTGCGCGCGAGTGTGGCCTGATCGGCGGTGACCAAATGATCGAGCGCCGTGAGCACACTGTATTGCACAGGCGTCAGCCCCTCGCTTGCACATTCGCGGGTGAAGAGGGCCACATGGATCTGGTGAAGGCGGCGGATCAGAAAGCCCGGTCGCGTTTGCAGCGGACGGCCTTTCCAACTCTGCTGCCAGGCCTGCGAAATTGTCGGCGCGGTTCGGGCCGCGCGTTGGGGTTTCGTGTGTGCCTCGACAAGGCTAGGCGGTAAAAGGCTCATGGTTTGCGGGCCAATTTTAAAATTTGGGCGAGGCTGCGCCAGATCATCTTCAACAAACTGTCGGCGGCATCAGGCGTTATCACCTTGCCTTCTGCAGCCTGTCCAAGGCGCTCTGCAAAAACGCCGAGCATTTGATCCACGAGCGCGGCGACCAGTGCGGGTCGTCCAAATTGCGCCAATGGCCCCGTCAGCCGATAGGTGATGTCAAGCTTGAGGGAGGCACTGCCATCGGGCTGCGGCAAAGCTTGAAAGCGAACTTCGCCTTCTGCTGCCGATCTTTTGTCC